>JAGPBS010000016.1 GCA_018063245.1 Alphaproteobacteria bacterium
GCTTTATGGATACATTATCTGTCTATTTAACATGTGATAATATAGCCTGGATCGATATGGCGATGGCTGCTGAAGAGGCCCACGCAATTGCAATATTTATGCGCGCAGGAGCTTACTATCTTTATGATGTCAATACAAAGTCTTTGGAAGATAATTACGATCCGCGCTACAGTGCACTGCAATTCGGTACTTTAAGTGCAGCCCGTGAGTATCTTTTGACCAAATATGAAAAGTATGCACAAGTAAAGGAGCCAGGTGATGGCTGTGTATTTTTTGTTGAACGCGGCGGAAGAGTACAAAACTATCCAACATGCACACAAGAAGAGGATCGTCTTAAATTTTTAGAGACTGTAAGGGCATTAAAAGCTTTTAAACTGAATGGCCAAAAACTAAAGGAAATTCAAAAAAAGATCTTCGAGACTGCACTCAAATTTGCAGCCGAAGGTAATGTTGATGCAGAATATCAGCTCGCTGAATGTTATGAGAAAGGCGAGGGGACAGATCTAGATCTTTCTAAAGCGCTTGAATATTACGAAAGAGCAGCAAAGCAAGGCCATGAAGGAGCCATAGAGGCGCTAAAAAGACTTGAGGGTTAACCTCAAGTCTTTTGTTGACGTTTGCTTTCCGTGGTTGAATTTTAACCAGGCCTATCAACTCAAAATGGAACTTCGTCATCAAGATCTGAATGGCCTGATTTTGGGCCTGCAGAAGGTTGCCCATAAGCGCCTGCTGGTGGGAAGCTTGAGAAAGAGTCGCTTTGATCATTAAAAGCCTGTCCGTTAGAAGCAGAGTTGTTGCCATAAGAAGATGAATCACCTGAACGGCCATCTAACATGGTCAAGATACCTGTGAAAGGGCGGAGAACAACTTCAGTTGTGTAGCGCTCTTGTCCTGATTGATCAGTCCATTTGCGTGTTTCCAATTGACCTTCAAGGTAAATTTTTGCGCCTTTTTTGAGATATTGTTCACAGATGCGCACAAGAGGTTCGCTTAAGATTGAAACACGGTGCCATTCTGTTTTTTCTTTGCGTTCACCAGAGGTTTTGTCTTTCCATGACTCTGATGTTGCAATTGATAGGTTTGCGACTTTTCCGCCATTTTGAAATGAGCGAACGTCAGGATCTGCTCCTAGATTGCCAACTAAAATAACTTTATTTACACTGCCTGCCATGATGAATGATCCTCTTGTTAAAATGAATTGTGATCAGGATACACAAGATTGTCAGAATTGCAAACAGAAATAAGCATCATGTTTCTTTTGTTTCGCGGCCTGATAAAAATCGATTTTTTGTAAAAATCCTCTTGTCAAAATGTGCTATAGACGATATCTTATATCCAATTCGTATGAATTGTCTCCTGAGAGGCCCACTTGGCGGAACCGGTAGACGCAAGGGACTTAAAATCCCTCGGCAGTAATGCCGTGCCGGTTCGAGTCCGGCAGTGGGCACCATTTGAAAGAATGGTGCCTTTTTTATTGTTTCCTATTGCGATTAAGACTTTTGACCCCCCTCTTTTGGAGAAAGTTGTTGTCTTTTGGAGTTGTTTCCATTTGCTGCTCTTACTCGTTTCTTTGGTTTTAGATCGCTTTCAGGAGAAGCTGAAGGTGCGTCACTCAACTCTTCAATAGATATGTTGTCAAGGGGTTGATCAGGTCGAGGGTTTGCTTTTGGTTCAGGGAGGAGAGAAGCCTGGCCTTGAAGAGTCCAGCGAATAACTTGATGATCTAAGCCTCTGGATTCAATCATCTCAATCCGGCAATGAAGGGCCTGAATTGAGGCATTGAATCTTTTTTCTAGTTTAGCGATTTGTTTTTGATGTCTTGCTTCCTTACTGCGCATTTCGTCTTGGTGTCTTTCATCCTTTTTCTGTATTTCCTCTTGATGTCTTTTTTCCATTGCCTGCATCTCCTCTTTATGGAGCGCTTCTCTTTCTTGCATTTTCAATAATATTTGCTGAAAATGATTATCGGGCCCTGGTTGTGTCCGTGCGTTTATCGCTGCTTGTTGCGCCTTGGCGGCTTCTTCTTGTAGTGCCTTAGTTTGTAGTTTTTTGATCTCTCTTTTAGCCCAGATGATACCATTCTTGGCCTCTCTAAATCCCTGAGTCGCTGCTTTTTTAAACCACTCAAGAGATTTGTGGAGATCTTGCGATACGTGAATGCCGTGTCCATAATACCAGCCGAGGTTGTATTGAGCGACTGCGATTCCTTGTATTGCTGCTTTTTCATACCATTCGAAGGCTTTCGCTCGGTTTTTGGGAGTTCCTTGGCCTTGATCATAGAGCGAGGCTAATCTTGTTTGAGCTTTAGCGATCCCTTGTTCGGCGGCTTGTTGATAATAATAGATCGCTTCTATAAGATTTTTCTCCATAGCAATGCCAAATTGAGAACAGATAGCCAAATTCCATTGCGCGGGAGCAAAGCCTTGCTCAGCAGAGAGCTTCATGAGTTTGAGACCTTCATCACTATTGAATTCATGGTCGGTTAGTGTCATTGGTAAGTAGCCAGATGGAATGATAAAGCGACAAGCTCTTATATAATTCATGAAACCAGTATTGTCTTTAAGGTCTGTAGGGAGGTTGACTTGTTGAGAGAGTGAGAGGTAGGCTATCGATCTTTCAAATAATTTCAGATTGTGAATTGTGATATCATGTTTTCGAACTTCTATTCTTTTAGGTAGTTTGGAGCTGACAATAAGGTGGCCTCCCTTATTTAGCTCATAAAGATCGAAAGTAAAAACCTGCGGCTGTGTTTGAACGGGTTGTATATTGGTCATTTTGCTTTTCCCATCATGAACAAGTTTAAAATTATAGAATATAATTGCATTTAAATATTATAAAATATGGAAAAGTCAAACCTGGAAAACGGTTGCCTTATAGCCTGCCTACGCCTCATCTTCGATGGATGCTTCGGTAGACACTCCTACGTCTAACTTGCTTCTGGCTTGTCGCCCGAAGCTCGACTTGTCCTCCGAAGCTTTGGCATAGGAGGAAGAGTATAGGGTGGCGGATCCGGCGAGATTCGAACTCACGACCTTTGGCTCCGGAGGCCAACGCTCTATCCAGCTGAGCTACGGACCCGCAAACTCTCATGATGAGAGAAATTTTCATTGTAAAAAGCTTAGGCGGCTTTTACAGCAATGCCTTTTTCAGCTAAAAGAGTTTTCAATTCGCCATTTTGGAACATTTCTTTGACAATGTCTGATCCGCCAATAAACTCACCTTTGATGTAGAGCTGCGGAATAGTTGGCCAATTGGTATATTCTTTAATCGCTTGACGAATCTCATCATTTTCAAGAACATTGACAGCATGAAAAGTCAAGCCCAGATGATTTAAAATCTGGCAAACAATTGATGAGAAGCCGCATTGTGGGAAATCAGGCGTTCCTTTCATGTATAAAACAATATCATTGTTCTTAATGTCTCTATCAATTTGATCAAGAATATTTGTCATTTTAGCCTCACTGAATAAATTACATTCGTCATTCAATAGAAACTAAAGGCTTCAATATAAAAAGTCAAGGTATTCTTAAAAGAAAAAGCTGCATGATTCTTCAAGAATCGTACAGCTTGACTCTATTTTTCATTAAAAAAGCAGTTTAAGACTGCGCTTTTGAGGTGCTGATTTTTACATCCATACCTCTAGTCGAAAAAATCTTTGTATCATGTTGTTTCACGTCTGTGAAGGCATCGGGCCGATACTTTTTAGCAGCCGATTGAAGTTGATTTGGATCAATTGCCAGTACAAAGCGACTTGTGTTTGTTTGATGCATCGCAATCGATTTTTTTAGCATATGAGCGAATTTTATGCCGTAGTTTAACAAAGAAGGTTCACTTTTAATTTTATTTATCAATGACATCATTACCTCCGATCAGTATGATCTTAAGTATCATAAATCTTGAAAACGAACACCGTGATAAAATTTATATCAGTTTATATCTTACATATATTTAAGGAATATGGATGTCAAATCCTTAATGGCTGGGTGACAATTAAACCATATTTAACCTAAAAAGATTTTGAGGGTATTGTTTGGAGTTGATTAGACAATTGGAGTCTTTTGGCCTTGATTATCAAGGGCTACATAAGTAAAAAGCCCTTCAGTGACTTGTCTTTCATCACCGCTTGCATAGTTTCTGACCCAGGCCTCAACCTTGATTTGAATCGAGGTCCTGCCAATTTTGGTAATTTCACAAAAACAGCTGACTTCATCGCCAACTTTTACAGGGTGATGAAATTTCATGGCTTCAATACCAATTGTCGTTACGCGAGATTTAGCTCTGATTTTTGCTTTAGCGGATCCAGCAAGATCCATAAGAGATAAAAGCCATCCGCCAAATATATCCCCATTCGCATTGGTATCACAAGGCATTGCCATCATTCGTAAAGAAGGTCCTGCATGAAAATCGGGTGTATCAGCCATTGTTTATCTTTCCTTTTTTATTGAGTTATCGTAACAAATAATGGTTAATAAGAATGAAAAAAGGAGGGTTGTGACCCTCCTTTTCAATTCTATTGAAGTTCGACTTATCGTGAGTAGAACTCGATAACCAAGTGTGGTTCCATTTGAACTGGGTAAGGAACATCTGACAAAAGCGGAACGCGTGTCATAGATCCTTTGTGACCTTCAGTTGAGTAATAATCAGGAACATCTCTCTCAGCCATAGCTTGAGCTTGGATAACCATTGGAATTTGGCGTGATTTTTCACGAATCTCGATCACATCGCCAATTTTAATTCTGTATGAAGGGATGTTAACGCGCTTGCCATTGACCAGGACGTGACCATGGTTTACAAACTGGCGAGCAGCAAAAACTGTTGGTACGAATTTCAAGCGATAAACAGCTGCATCGAGTCTTGTTTCAAGAAGGCCAATAAGGTTTTCTGATGTATCACCTTTACGGCGTGATGCTTCTTTATAGAGCTTAACGAATTGTTTTTCGCCAATGCTACCATAATAGCCTTTTAGTTTTTGTTTTGCTTTAAGCTGTGTACCATAATCTGTTGGCTTTTTACGGCGAACACCGTGTTGGCCTGGGCCAGATTCTCTTTTGTTCACTGGGCTTTTTGGTCTTCCCCAGAGGTTTTCGCCTAAGCGGCGGTCAATTTTATGTTTTGCGTCAATACGTTTAGACATAGTATAATGAACCCTAAATATAAAGGTTATGCTTCCAACAATTCAATTTGCCGATCCCTCATTGGATCAGAAATGACGGGGAATTCTTCGAAAAGAACACCCACCTGTCGGAAAATTCTGTTCATCCTATCAAAATGAGTGCAAAAGTCAAGGTGTTTTTAATTATTTTGAAAAAAAGACACTTGAATCCTTTTCTGGTGTGAAAAAAACTTTTAATCGAGAGAGAAATCTGTTTTAATCCTAGCATGTTGTCTTTATTTGAAAATTTATCGCTAAGTTTAAAATCCTCTGCTGGGAAGAAATCAGCTGAGGCTTTTCGTACGATTTCAGAGGTTTCACAGCTTTTGGATGTCAAGCCTCATGTGTTACGGTTCTGGGAGGGTAAATTCAAGCAAATCAGTCCAGTGAAGGCGAGCGGCAATCGTCGTTATTACCGCCAAGAAGACATATTGATTTTAGCCAAAATTCGAGATTTGCTTTATAAGGAAGGCTTTACGGTTAAAGGAGCGCAGCAGGCGCTCACTGATGCTTTGAAGCAAGAGAAAAAAGCGACAAGTTCTGAGCCGATTATAGAGCAGTCAGCTGATTCTATTGTTTTGCCAAATGAAGAAGTACAAGTTGTAAAATCAGCATTTTCTCAGGGCAAGAGGGATGCGCTTATTGATGACATTCAGGCATCTTTGATGGATTTAAAGGCTTTTTTAAAGTCAGCTTAATTATTTTATAAATTGCGTGATGATGATCTTGACATTTGACTTAGATAATGGTTTAAATGATGCATCATGTAAGGCACATATACATGAACGCTTTATGCCAACGACCAGATAAAATTATACTATGAACGAGGAACGAAGTGTAGTTAACCTACATGAGTGACGAGTGAAGCAGTAGAATTTTAAAATGGGGTTTGGCACTATATCCGGAGGGGTGGCCGAGAGGCTGAAGGCGGCGGTTTGCTAAACCGTTATACGGCGAAAGTTGTATCGTGAGTTCGAATCTCATCCCCTCCGCCAGCCTACGCTAAAGCTTCGGCTGGCAGGCCGAAGATTTAACGAAGGCTGTCCGCCGAAGCACGTAGTGCGAAGGAGGGCTGTTAATAAAATCTCATAAAGTCACAATATCCATGTATTATTATGTATATCTTATTCAATCTTTGCCTTATCCTGACCAACGCTATGTAGGTATTACACAGGGCCTTAATAATAGGCTTGATGTCCATAATTCGGGTGGTTCTGTTCATACAGCAAAATATAAGCCTTGGGAGTTAGTGATGTATTTTGCTTTTAAAAACGAAAGTAAAGCAAGGCATTTTGAGAAATATCTTAAATCTGGATCAGGTCGTGCTTTTGCTCAGAAACGATTTTGGATTTCTGATCTATCGTTTAAAAACGATGAGGCTATGTTGAATCGCAGCATGTGAAGTGGATGCTTTACAAGCCCAACATAAAGCATGAAACTCCACAACCCAACTTCTAAAAAAGGAAATTAAAATGAAAACAATTGGTCTCTTAGGCGGAACGGGTTGGTCTTCAACTATCGGCTATTACAAAGCGCTCAATGAACTCGTCGGAGAGCGGCTTGGTGGCTTGCATAGTGCAAAAATATTGCTGAAAAGCATAGATTACCACGACATCATGAGTCATTACGGGAAAGATCATGATAAAGTTGCAGCGCTCTTAAAAATGGAGCTGCTTGAATTAATCAGCTTGAAACCTGAGTGCATTGTGATTTGCTGTAATAGTCTTCATAAATATTACGATCGCATTAAGCACGAGCTTCAAACACAGATCCCTTTTATGCATGCTGTCGAGCTTGTGGCAGAGTATCTGCTTACTCAAAATCAGAAGTCGGTTCTTTTGCTTGCGACGACTTTTACCATGGAAGATGGATTTTTTGCACGCATATTAGAGCAAAATGGTATATCAGTGACGATTCCAACCAAAGAAGAAAGAGCTCAAATGCACGAAATTCATGACGAATTGATGCATAATATTGTGACTGACAAGTCTCGAGATTATTTTGCAGATCTCATCAAGAGGCATCAAAATCTCGATGCAGTTGTGCTCGGCTGCACGGAATATCCAATGCTTGTTGATGTTGCAAATTCAGTCCTACCTGTCGTCGATCCAGTCAAGCTTCAAGCAAAGGCTGCTGTTGATTTTGCTTTGGCTGATGCGTAAGAACTAAAAATGAAGAAATTTTTTAAGGGACAGTGAGTCTGGGATACAGGAGCAACCCTCTTGAGACCAACCCCAACGCATATTCAATGCCACAGCAAAAGGCTATTATTCATTCATTTTTAACTGTTTGTTTTTATAATGAAATTCCAAGAACGAATAACATAAAACTAAGGAGTCTACAATGTTCATGATGCATATGAGTTTACTATTGCCTACGGTGTTTTACTGGGTAGTACGGCCCTTTTAATTTGGTGCAAACAAAACCAAGGAGAAGGAAGTGCCTTTGGTAAGGCCGTCGGTTATGTAACCTTCATTTCTGCCATTTTTTCCCTACTTTGCATTACCTATTTTGCCTTTAAATATTGGAATCAGGGTTATTTTGAAACGTCAGCGTGTACGCCCATGGATATACTTGAAAACATGATGAAAAAGTGAGGATAAACAGCGGAATGCAAATAAAATGCCTTTTTTTAATAGTATCGTTGCTGATTCTACTAGGGGTGTCGACTCATTCACATGCTGAGACAGTTGAGTATAAGCTCATTATAAATGAGCAAAAGGTCAATATCACGGGGAAAGAAACAACAGCTCTAACGATTAATAATGCCATTCCTGGTCCTACGCTTAAAGCAAAAGTTGGGGATATCTTCCGCGTCAAAGTGACAAATAATTTAGATATAGATACCTCCATTCATTGGCATGGTGTGTTGGTTCCCAATGATATGGATGGGGTGCCTTTTATCAATGGGCCGCCTATTAAAGCGGGAGAAACTTTCACCTATGAATTTCCGATAAAGCATAGTGGCACTTTTTGGTATCATGCCCATTCTGCACTTCAAGAACAACAAGGTTTGTACGGTTCACTTGTTTTTTATCCTGAAAATGAGGTCAAGGATTATGATGAAGAGTATGTTCTCATTTTATCTGATTGGACGAATGAGAACCCTGATAATGTTTTAGCCAATCTCAAAAAAGATTCAGATTATTACGCATTGAAAAAAGATTCAGTCCAGTCATGGCTGAAAGTTTTACAAAATGGGTCTGATGCAGTTAAAATTAGAATCAATAATGCTCTGACACGTATGGGGCCAATGGATATGTCTGATATTGGATATGATGCATTTTTGATTAATGGCAAACAATCTTCACATCTGAGAGATACGAAACCAGGAACGCGTGTGAAGCTCAGGATTATAAATGCTGCAGCTTCATCTTACTTTATTTTTGAGTATTCTGGTGGTCCTATGAAAGTGATTGAATCTGATGGTGTACAGATTTCGCCGTTTACTGCTCAAAAAATCCGGATAGCAATGGCTGAAACATATGATGTTATTGTTACGATTCCAGATAAAAGAACATATGAATTTAGAGCTTCTGCAGAAGATGGTACAGGGTTTGCTGTTGTTCATTTTGGTGAGGGTGAATTGTTGTCTGCACCTGCATATCCGAAACCTAATTTGGTTTTAATGGATATGAGCGGCATGGATCATGGTGGAATGGGTGGGCATGACATGAGTAAAATGGACATGGGTAAGAAGAAAGTGGATCATTCCTCTATGAAGATGTCATCTACGGCGATAAAGTCTGATCATGATATGAAACAGACTCCAATGGATCATTCTGCAATGAAGGGTATGGGGAGTACTGATCATGGTGCAATGGACATGAAAAGTGATGAGTCACTGTCGGTTGAAATTCCATTACAACATATTGATTATTTGAGTGATTACAAATTGATTTCTTCACCTGTTATCACCACTCTGCCAAAAGGTCATCCGCAACGCATTGTTACATTAAGGTTAACTGGCTCAATGGAAAGATATGTATGGACAATCAATGACACGCCAATGTATGCAGCAGATGAAATTGTGATTAAAAAGGGTGAGAACGTTAAATTTGTGCTTGTGAATGAAACGATGATGAATCATCCAATTCACTTACATGGCCATTTTTTTAGAGTTTTAAATGGTCAAGGGGACTATAGCCCACTTAAGCATACAGTCAATGTATCTCCATTTGAAACTGTGGAAATTGAATTTGATGCGAATGAAGAAAAAGATTGGATATTTCATTGCCATAATCTCTATCATATGAAATTAGGAATGGGAGGTGTGATCCATTATGATGGTACTGTTCATGACCCGGTATTGAAAAAGCATGCAGGGGATCATTCTTCAGAACATGGAAATGTATGGTTTCATTCTTTAACGATAGAAGGATATTCAAACTTTGCAGATGTTATTGCGAAGCTGATGAGAAATGATGACAATTTTATTGTTGATGCACGGTATAATTACGATAAAGATCATGACATAGAAGCCACCTATCTTAGATATGTTTCCCAATTTTTGGGGTTTTATGCAGGTGTTAAGTTTGAAAGAGACGATGGTGATATCAAGAATAGGGGCGTCTTTGGCGCAGTGTATACATTACCTCTTTTAATTGATGCCGATTTAAGGGTTGATACGGAAGGGGATTTGCGTCTGGGCCTGTCTAATCATCACCAATTGGCAGATAGAATTTCTCTCGATTGGAATTGGAATACTGATAAAGACTATACGATTGGTCTTAGTTATGAAGTCACAAAACAGATAGAATTTTCTGGAAATTACGACTCCAGAGAAAAATTTGGTATCGGATTCAATTTTAAATTTTAGGAAAGGGCTAAATATGCTGCCGGAGATTATTCCAAATTGGCACCCAATTTTTATTCATTTCACGATTGCGCTTTTTTCTGTGGCAACGGTATTGATTATGAGTAGCTTATTCATTAAAAATGAAGTTGGCGAAAAAATATTAAATTGTGGATATTTTAATTTATGGCTTGGATGTCTATTTACAATTATCGCTGTTGCTGCTGGATTTCATGCCTTTTATACGGTGCTGCATGATGAGCCTGCACACATGGCTATGGTAACCCACAGAAACTGGGCTCTAATTACCGCGTTTTCTTTTCTCATTTTAACCCTTTGGTCAATCAAGCTATATCATGATCATAAAAAGCAAAACCTTGTCTTTATAGGGTGCTTGTTGGTTGCAACTTTATTTTTGTCCATCACTGCGTGGAAAGGTGCAGAGGTTGTTTATAGGTATGGTGTGGGAGTGATGTCCTTGCCAAATCCTGACGTTCATCAGCATGAAAGATAAAAACCTCTATGTGATCCTGAAGGAAGATAGCATCGGCAATTTAACTTTTCCGAATCGCGACAAAATCGCCTTTATATTCGACGGCAATGAGGCCCTTCTCTTGAATCTGAGCCGTAAGTGAAAGACGAGATAGATTTCTCTTTGTTAAGCGATCGCAAAATTGAGCATAGGCCTTTTCATCTTCAATTTGACAGGTAACTTCAAAATCACCAGTGACAGGGGATTTATAATCAATCTCGCCTTTTGAAATCACGATCTCACATTTGATATTTAACTGTTTTGCATTCAGAAATGCAAGGCTCCAGCAAGCGAGGGTGGCGATGCTATAAAGGCTTCCGCCAAAGACGGTCTTTTTGTGATTGATGTTCACATCAAGTGGTGCTTGTAAAATGATGCATTTGAGCTCAACCTTTTTCACGAGAATTCCTAATGCTTTTGCCATAGGGATCTGTTCATAAAGATAGACCTGAAGCTCACTTGGATTCATGTTTTTCTCTATGCTTGATAATGATGCAGAGTAGCTTCAATGCGCCATCCATTTGGATCAACTATAAAAGCGCCATAAAAGCCTGGATGATATTCTGGACGCGGTCCTGGGGTGCCGTTATCCCTGCCGCCTAGCTCTAAACATTTTTGGTACCAGGCATGAATGGCTTCAACTGTCGGTGCCAAGAAGGCAAGATGAAAGCCACGTGCTTTACCAATTGCCTCATTCAGGTTTGGTTCTTTTTCTTGAGCGATCCAGAAGGAGGGCTTTCCATTTATGCCGTAGCCCGCCAGTTCATTATCTTCCATGTCAAAGGTCATGACACGCTCATAGCCTAAGATTTTAAGGGTTTCATCATAAAAGTGAAGGCTCTGTTTAAAGTTATTGACTGAAAATGAAACGTGATCAAGCATTTGGTATCCTTTTTTGGCTTTACTTAGAATTGAGGTTATTAAAGCATTCTATAAGACATTTTTCCATATAAAATTTATCCTGATCAGTCATTGTCTTTGTCATGATGGCCTCAACCTCTGCAATGATTTCATGGGCCTGCTGGACAATGCGATGACCTTCATCGGTGAGTTCTGTACATAGAATTCTCCCATGGTCAGGATCGCCTTTACGCTGAACAAGAGCCTGTTTCTCTAAGTTTGAAACAATACCATGCATGGTTTGCGCTGTGATAAAAGAGGCTCTGGCAAGAGCTGCATTCGAAATACCAGGTCTTAATTCTAATTGTGCTAACACAGCATATTGAGGCGTGGTAAGATCTAGAGATCTGAGGGCCTCATCCATCTGAAGGCGTAAAATATGCTGTGTTTGCTTCAGTTTATAGCCAAGCAGTCCCGTTACTTTGAGTTCATTTTTTGGCCTTGACATATCAGTGTCCTTATATTACTTTATCAGTGTGCTGATATTATAACAGGAGATTAAAATGAAAACAACCACTCATGAGAGAGAAAATTATTTAGCTGTCGTCGAGGCTTATTATGGTTATATGTTACAAAAGAATTTTACTGCGATGGGGGCCTGTCTGCATCCGGATGTGCACTTCATTGGACCTCTTGCAGAATTGTCTGGGCGAGATGCTGTTGTTGAGGCAGCCAAAAGATTAAGCCAGATGTTGGCTGATATTCATATACGCGCTAAATTTGCTACAGGTGATCAGATTATGCTGGCTTATGATTTTATCTTCAGCGGCTCTATTGGCAAGCTGAGGGCTTCCGTTTTGATGGATTTTAGAGATCAGCAGATTTCAAAAATTGAATTATTTTACGACGCCCGCCCCTTTGAAGACAAAAGGGCGGAGATCTTTGGGAGGTGAGGGGGGGATGATTATGCTTCGTTGATCAAGCTCTCTTCGTTTGTATCTTCAGGATCGATTACCTGAGTTGGAGCTGGTGTATGATCGATGAATTCTAGATTAGGCATCGCTTCTTCAAGGTTTTGAAGGTTTTTAACATCAATATTTGAGAGGGTGATTCGTGTAATAGAAGGAAAGCGGTAATTGGAAAATTCAGAAAAGTCGAGTGTTTCTGATTCCTTTGTATCCTTATCTGGCTCTGTCATGGTATCAGCGTACTCTAACGATTTTTCAAACTTGATTTCTCTTAAATTCGGTGACATTTTTAGAACTGACAGAATATCAGTTGTTGTGATAGGTCTATAATCTTCAGATGTAAGATCACGCCGCGTTAAACTAAAGTTTGTGAGCGCTGGGAGAGAATCGATATTGAGCGCAGAGAGAGCACTTTCCAAATCTATTTTATCATCTTGAAGCTCGATGTCTTTTATATGAGGGGCGGCTCGTAGTAATGCTTGGAGGTAATTTGTTATATGACCTTGTAGATATACCTTTTCCAGAGACAGATTAAGCGGTGGAAATTTTTCTGCACCATTTTCAGTATATTCCAATATATTTAATTGTTTTAAATTGGGCGCTGCGAGTAAAACGCTTTGTAGATCTTTCATTGTGAACTCTGGGCCAAATACACAAAAGCGCCTTAGGTTAGGTAGTGAATTTGGTTGTAAGTAAGTGAAGTCTCCATTGACATTGGATGCGCAAAGAATGCTGATGCTTTTCAAATTGGGTGCAATTTCTAAAAAAGCTTGTAGATCTTGGGACATATCGATTTGAGAGTTATCAAAAACGAGTTTTTCAAGAGACACTAGGGGTGCATTTTTAAAAAGCCGTGTGAGGGCCTTGAATTCAAATCCGGTGTAGTATGCTGTCAGGCTAAGTTCTTTGAGATGGGGAGCTGCTTTTAGGCAAGCTTGAAGAGTTTGAATGGTCAATCTCCGTTCATCTAGAGATAGAGTCTCAAGTTCTGGAAGAGAGCCAGCTTCAAGAGCCGATAGGGCTGCCACTGTAATATCCCGATTTTCTTCTAAATCGATCTTTTTTAAATGGCCAACAGCTCTTAGAGTCGCCTGATGGTCTGTCGGCGTGGTTACTGAAAAAGCATGGAATTTGCCCAAGGTTTCATCAGATAGTTTGGATGTTTGTGTATTTGATTCTAATTGTGGTGTGTGATGTATTCCTGACATATTGATATTCTCTAATGTTAATATTACATAAGATATATAAAATGTATCGAATAGATAGTCAATAAAAAATTAATGTTTCCCATAATGGATCATATCAAGGAAAATGGCTTTTGAGCCTGATAGATTGCGATAGCCATGGGGCTGGTCTGCGTCAAAGCGCATGCCTTCATTTTCAAGGACATCGTGCCAAGTATCCCCTATAAGAACTTCGATATTGCCACTTGAAACAATCACATGCTCTATAACGTCTTTTTGGTGAGGAGGAGACAGGTGCTCGCATCCCGGAAGTAATTCGATAATAAAGACTTCAAAGCCTAACTGTGCATCAAATGCAAAAATAGGCATTATTTTGATCTTATCATCTGCAGGGTGCATTTGTTGTAAATGACCGCTACGGTGTGTAAAGTTTGGATCAGTGGGCTGTAGGTCTTCGACAAAGGAGGAAAATGAGACGTTAAAGCCACTCGCAATTTTCCAGAGCGTTGCAATTGTAGGGCTTGATTCACCCCGTTCAATCTGGCCGAGCATGGCTTTACTGACGCCTGTTTTTTGACTTGCGACATCAAGGCTCCAGCCTTTTTGGCTGCGGAGCGATTTTAAAGTGCTCGAAATTTTTTCTGCAAGATCAGTCAAGGCTCACCTATTCTTAAAAAAGACTTGTGCGTTATAACGCACGATGCTATAGTCTTTTTATTGTGCGCTATAACGCACAATATGTAAATCTGAATTTGAATCATGAGAGGAAAAAATGGATCATCAATTAACTAAAAGTGCGCAATCTGTTCAGGAAGCTTTACATAATGTTGGCCTGAGTTGTAAAGTTGTTGAGTTATCAAGCAGTGCCAGAACGGCGAGCGATGCTGCTGCGAGCGTTGGTTGTGACATTGCGCAAATCGTAAAATCTCTCATTTTCAAAACAAAAGAGACAGCAAGGCCGGTTTTGATATTAACATCAGGCTCGAACAGAGTTGATGAAAAGCAGATAGCGCAGCACTTAGGGGAACCTATTGTTAAAGCGGATGCTGATTTTACAAGAGATGTGACAGGTTTTGCCATTGGTGGTATTCCGCCGATTGGTCACAAAAATCCGATAGATTTGATTTTTATCGATGAAGATTTGATGGCGCTTGATGAGATTTGGGCGGCAGCAGGGACGCCAAATGCTGTCTTTTGCCTGAAGAGCAGGGACTTGCTTGCGATGACAAAGGGAACTGTTATAGATATTGGAGAAAAGCAATGATTTTTGAGAATAAGCTGGTGGTGATTGTCAATAAAGATCTGGAGACTGGTGTTGCCATGAATGCAGTGGCTCATGCTTCGCTCGCGCTTGGAGCACAGCTTGGGCAGGAGACATGTTTCCTGCAATCTAACATTGATGCAAGTGGGAATGATTGGAAAGTATCGGGCATGCCCTATATTGTTCTGCGGGGTAAGTCGAATGACATTAAGAAGGCTGTTTTGCGTGCGAAGGAAGCAAGCATATGGCAATTGGCCTTTGTCGATAGTATGACTGGCGGCACTTACTTAGAACAAATAGAGACAATCGCTCAGAAAACAGAAGAAGAGCATATTTACTATGCCGCCGTTCTCTTTGGGAAAATGGATACTGTTACTGATATAACCAGAAAGCTCTCGCTTTATAGGTGAGAGTGATAGGGCAGTGTCATGTAAAATCACCTATAGATCCGATAACGAGTTCAGGATATCTAAACCGCCTTAAACACGAGCGATGCGTTGGTACCGCCGAAGCCAAATGAGTTAGAAAGTGCAAATTTGAGCTTTTTCTCTTTTGGAACTTGTGGAACAAGATCAACACCAATACAAGATTCAGATGGATTCTCAAGATTCAATGTTGGCGGGCAAATACTATCGCGGATTGCCAAGATTGAATAGATCGCCTCAACAGCGCCAGCGGCACCTAAAAGGTGGCCAATTGATGATTTTGTTGATGACATTGTGATTTTATCAATTTGATTGCCAAAGAGACGTTTGACAGCGCCAAGCTCAATTTCATCACCAACGGGTGTTGATGTACCGTGCGCATTGATATAGTCTACATCCGTTGCAGCAATGCCGGCACGCTTTAATGCCATCTGCATTGAGCGGAAACCGCCGTTGCCGTCTTCAGGAGGTGAGGTGATATGATAAGCATCACCAGACATGCCGTAACCAACAACTTCAGCTAAGATATTTGCGCCACGCTTTTTAGCATGTTCGTATTCTTCAAGAACAAGAACACCAGCACCTTCACCCATGACAAAACCATCACGGCCACTGTCATAAGGGCGAGAGGCTTTTTCAGGCGTGTCATTGTAAGCTGTTGAGAGTGCGCGAGCTGCAGCAAACCCAGCCATACCAATACGATTGACAGCGGCTTCAGCGCCGCCAGCAAGCATAACGTCAGCATCATCCCACATGATGATACGAGCTGCATCGCCAATCGCATGAGCGCCGGTTGAGCAAGCTGTTACAACGGCATGGTTAGGTCCTTTAAAGCCATGTTTGATCGAAATCTGACCTGAAGCTAAGTTGATCAAGCAGCTTGGAATAAAGAAAGGAGAAACGCGTCTGGGTCCTTTTTCATGGAGAGTGATCGCTGTGTCAGCAATGCCGCCCAGTCCGCCAATGCCAGAGCCGACCATAACGCCAGTTCTGCAGAATTCTTCTTCAGTTTGGGGCTTCCAGCCAGAGTCAATGAGAGCTTCATCAGCTGCTGCGATTGCATAAAGGATAAAATCTTCAACTTTTCTTTGTTCTTTTGAATCAAGAACATTGTCGGGATGAAAGAGTCCTGATTCTTTTGTTGCAAGATCAGCTGTTTCAGCACGTGGTATAATACCGCCAATTTTGACAGGAAGATCTGAGACGTCAAAGTTTTGAATTGGGCGAATACCCGATTTGGAAGCTAAAAGTGATTTCCAGTTGTAGTCTACGCCAGCACCTAGTGGTGTGACCATTCCCATTCCTGTAATAACAACGCGTCTCATCTTTTCCTCATTCGGCTTTGTGTCAATGTTCTATGTCTCGAAAGACATAGGGTCGTAATTCGTTACTGTGATTGGATGAAAGAAACTGCATCTTGAACAGTACGGATTTTTTCAGCCGCATCGTCAGGAATTTCAATTCCGAATTCTTCTTCCAATGACATAACAAGTTCAACTGTATCTAAGCTATCTGCGCCTAGATCATCAATGAAATTTGCAGAAGGCACAACTTTTGCTCTGTCTACATTTAAATGTTTTACAATGATGTCTTGAACTCTTTGTGTAATATCACTCATATTTTCCTCGTTGTTTTCAAGTTTGTTTTTAGTCTTTGTCAGAAATTGACAGTGTCTTAGACCATAAAGCTTACCCATCTTTTACAGTAATTTCTATTCCTTTTATAAAATAGTCATCAAGAAAAAGATGGGTCAGTTTTTTAGTTCTCTTGGCTTGCGACGTAGTCGACAACGTCTTGAACAGTGCGAATTTTTTCAGCTGCATCGTCTGGAATTTCAATGCCAAACTCTTCTTCAAATGACATAACGAGTTCAACAGTATCAAGACTATCTGCGCCCAAATCATCGATGAGGTTTGCTGATGGAACAACTTTGCTTTCATCAACGCTTAGATGCTCAACAATAATCTTTTTCACTTTTTGTTCAATATCGCTCATTTTCTTACCTTCTTTCCTTTTGTGTATAATAAATAGTAAACCATTCTTTGATTGTCAAAGATGAGTCTATTCCTGGTTTAATTTGAAATATAAAACCCCTTTGTTGTCAAGTGAATGAAAACAATACCTTGAGTTTTTACCATAAATATCCCTGAGTGGCTAGTATTATTTTCATTTTTTGATCAAATCATAGCCATTCCACCATTAATATGGAGGGTTTGACCTGTGACGTAAGCAGCCTCATCACTTGCAAGATAAAGAACACCGAAAGCGATATCTGCTGGGCTTCCCATCTTTTCAGCTGGGATTTTTGAGAGGATAGCTTCTTTTTGAGTATCATTCAGTTTATCAGTCATTTCAGAGCCAATAAAGCCTGGTGCAAGAGCATTCACCGTAATGCCTCTGCTTCCAACTTCAAGAGCGAATGATTTTGTAAGGCCTGTAAGGCCAGCTTTTGAGGCGACATAGTTGACCTGTCCTGGATTGCCAGTATGGCCAACGATGGATGTGATGTTGATGATGCGACCCCAGCGATTTTTCATCATAGGGCGAATGGCTGCTCTGCAAAGGCGGAAAGCAGATGTGAGATTGACTTCAAGGACCTTTGCCCAATCTTCATCTTTAATGCGCATCGCAAGATTATCAGCGGTCAGGCCTGCATTATTCACCAATACATCGATTTGGCCGAATTTTTCAACAACTTGACCGATGAGGGCATCTACAGCCGCTCCATCGGAAAGATTGCATGGGAACAGCGCACTTTCGCCGTCAAGGGATTTTTGAACTTCTTCAAGGCGTTCAATTCTTGTGCCTGAGAGAGCAATTTTTGCGCCAGCCTTTGATAAGACACGGCAGATTTCTGAACCGATACCGCCTGATGCGCCAGTGACGAGTACAACTTTGTCTTTGAGTGAAAACATGTTTCTGTTCCTTACTTATTGTTATTGATAGGTTAAAGAGTGATGAGTGCTTGTTCAATTTCAGCAGGGGTGCAAAGGCTTGTTGATGTTGAGTCTTTATCAATCCGTTTGATAAGGCCTCCTAAAACCTTGCCAGCGCCAAGCTCGTAGAATGAATGAACGTCTTGTGATGCCATAAATTCAACGCTTTCACGCCATTTAACGGTTCCTGTGACTTGTTTAACAAGAGCATCCTTGATCTCTGCTGCTTTAGAGATAGGCTTTGCTGTAATATTTGTAATGAGCGGCACTGAGATGTTAGAGATTGTGACTTCGCCAAGAGCTTCTTGCATTCTGATGGCTGCAGGCTCCATGAGTGCACAATGGAAGGGGGCGCTGACAGGCAGTAGGATTGATCTTTTTGCGCCATGGTTTGTTGCAAGGGCAATCGCTCTTTCAACAGAGCTTTTATGCCCGCTGACGACAACTTGACCCGGTGCGTTATCGTTTGCTGCCTCACAGATATCGGTCTGAGCGGCTTCCTGAGCAACTTTGACAGCTGCTTCAAAATCAAGTCCTAGAATGGCTGCCATAGCGCCTTGTCCGAAAGGGACGGCTTTTTGCATGGCTGATCCTCTGATCTTGAGGAGTCTTGCTGTATCGGCAAGAGAAAAAGCGCCTGCTGCGCAAAGGGCTGAGTATTCACCTAATGAATGGCCAGCAACATAAGAAGCAGTGTTTGCAAGGTTGAGACCGCCTTGTTTCACAAGAACGCGATAGACAGCAAGGCTAACGGTCATAAGGGCGGGCTGGGTGTTTTCTGTTAAGGTCAGATCATGTTCTGGCCCTTCGAAAATAATTTTGCTGAGTTTGAAAGAGAGCGCATCATCAACTTCTTGAAAGACGTCGCGTGCCTCGGAGAAAGTATCGTAGAGTTCTTTGCCCATGCCAATGAATTGACTACCTTGACCTGGGAATACAAAAGCTTTTTTCATCATATCCTCATGATTGTTGAATCTATCTTGATCAGAGTGAACACCACTCTCTTCCTTCTGTCAAGGCAAAATAAATCTGAACTTTCTCCATTTTTTCAAAAGTAGCAAAATTTATTTCCCAAATCACAAGTTTTCTTGGATTGATCAGTCTGATGATGTTTTATCGTTCGTCCTGTAAGGGGGGGGTAAAATGATGCGGTTCTTGTTGCTCATGGGATGTAATCAGAATAGTTCAGAGTGACTGCCAGTTCGATATAAGATGAGCCTATCATTTGTCCTGTCTCGAAAATATATGAGCAGCCAATCTGGCTCAAGATGGATTTCCCAGCAAGGCTTCCAATTGCCTACTAATGGATGATTTTTATATTTTCTTTCTAAAATTTTATCAGAGATTAGCAGTTCTAAAACTGTCTCTAATATTGAAAAATCCTTTTGCTGCTTTTTGAGCTTTTTGATATCTTTCTCAAATTGTTTTTTTGTTATTATTTCCAAAGCTTTGACAATTCCTTAATGCTTTGGTATTGAGTCCCGCCCTCTTCGTTAAGCGCCCCAAGTGTGTTTTTGTTAGGGGTTTTCCCTATTGGTAGGAAAGGTAATCTTCCCTGATTTACCGATTGCGTCAGAAACATTCTGACGGCATCCGTTGTCGTAATGCCCATATCATTAAACAAGGCATCTGCCTGTGCTTTTAATTCATCTGGGATTCTCGTTTGCAATGTGGCCATCGTAATTTTTTCCTTCTCTGACTATAAGTAGAGTACCACAGAAAAATGATAATGTCAATGCATTTGTAATGAATTTGTAGTGCAATTGTATTGCTCCTCAACGCTGGAAGACAAAGCAATTTGTATCTTTGCAAAAATCTTTCATGCTTTGAATTGTTTTGCCGATTTTAAGGACATTGTCAATTCGGTTGCCAAGGAAAACCCAGCTTTCAGAAAATGACTCTGACTCATCAGCAAGCCAGTAGAGAAGTGTACTTGTATAAACACCAGCTAAAAGACCGCGTTTTGTGTAGAAGTTGAAGTCTGTTGATTGATCTCCTGCCCAATACCAGATGTCATCAACTGTTTTATAGAGCATCTTCATGCCGGCAGAGAGATGAAGGGGGTTTGCAAGAAAGGCAGAGCCCCGTCTAACTGCTTCTCTATGAGGAGCAAGACTTTCAAAGCGAGATCTGACAGCAATGGTGATACGATCGCGGATTTTTAATTTTGTTTTGTCGATTGCGTCTAACTTATGAAGCATTTGTGCATCAGCCCATTTGCCAAAATGAAGCAGAATATCTTCCATGCCGAGAGGAAAAAGAGTCAAACAATATTCAGGTTTGATATTAAGGTCAGCGCAACTTGCCTTGAGTGCCTTGTCACTCCATCCATCAAAGGGTACATAGGTGAGCATTCTCTCAAGAATTTGTGTGCGCAGCATTTCATTTTCGTTGTTTTGATTGTCTTTGATTTTTGAGTAGTTGTCTGTTTTTTTTGTCATTCTTAGCTCCAATGCTAGATGCTTGCTTTAAGTAGTATAATCTTGATTCATATTTTTTTCACCTTTTTTTAAAAAGAATGAAAAAACAGAGTGGAAAAAGGATTTTTGTTCTGTTATCGTATTCTTTACGCTAAATTTTATAGAGGAGATTAGATATCATGACATCAGTTAAAGACATTCGTAAGACGTTTTTGAATTATTACGCCGGAAAAGGTCATGAAGTCGTCGCCTCAAGCCCACTTGTTCCTCACAATGATCCAACTTTGCTCTTTACCAATTCAGGTATGGTTCAGTTCAAGAATAGATTTACAGGCCTTGAAGGTGGAAGCTATTCAAGAGCAACAACTTGCCAGCGTTCTTTAAGAGCTGGAGGTAAGCATAATGACTTGGAAAACGTTGGTTACACAGCGCGTCACCACACATTTTTTGAAATGCTCGGTAACTTTTCATTTGGTGACTATTTCAAAGAGCAGGCGATTGAATATGCTTGGGAAGTGATTACAAAGGAATTTGGGCTTCCGAAAGAAAAATTACTTGTGACTGTTTTTTCAGAAGACGATCAAGCTGCAAATTTTTGGAAAAAAATTGGGGGCTTTACGGATGATCGCATTATCCGTATTCCGACATCAGACAACTTCTGGTCAATGGGTGATACAGGTCCTTGTGGTCCTTGTTCTGAGATTTTCTTTGATCATGGAGATAAGATTCCTGGTGGTCCTCCAGGCAGTGCTGATCAAGATGGAGATAGATTCATTGAAATTTGGAACCTTGTTTTTATGCAGTTCGAGCAAGTGAGCCCTGATAAACGGATCAATTTGCCAAAACCATCAATTGATACAGGGATGGGTCTTGAGCGTCTTGCTGCGATTTTACAAGGAAAGCATGACAATTATGACATTGATCTTTTCCAGAAATTGATTGAGAGTTCTGCTCATTTCTCAAAAACCGATCCATATGGTGTTCACAAAAACTCACACCGCGTGATTGCGGATCACTTGCGGGCAACATCATTCTTGATTGTCGATGGTGTTTTACCATCTAATGAAGGCCGTGGATATGTACTGCGCCGTATTATGCGTCGTGCAATGCGTCATGCGCATTTGCTTGGGTGCCAAGAGCCACTGATGCATCAATTGGTGCAATCTCTTGTTGATGAGATGGGTGAACATTACCCTGAGCTGAAAAGAGGTCAGGCCTTGGTTGAGGAAACTTTACTCAATGAAGAACAGCGCTTTAAGAAAACGCTGTCACGTGGTTTGAAATTATTGGATGAAGAACTTGATCAGCTCGGTAGCCGTTCAACTCTATCAGGTGAAACAGCTTTCAAACTTTATGATACCTTTGGTTTTCCACTTGATTTAACGCAAGATATTTTGCGTGGTCATGGCAAACAGGTTGATACCACTGCTTTTGATGTCGCGATGGAAAAACAACGTGAAGAGGCTCGTAAATCATGGGTTGGTTCTGGCGAAAGTCAAACTGAAAATCGTTGGTTTGATTTGCGTCATCAATTTGGCAAGACTGAGTTTTTGGGTTATAAAACTTGCTCAGCAGAGGCGGCTGTTCTTGCGATTTGCAAATCAGGAGAGCCAATTGAAAAAGTATCCAAAAGTGATGACATTATTGAAATTATTACCAATCAAACACCATTTTATGGCGAATCCGGTGGCCAAGTTGGTGATATTGGTATTATTTCTGGCGCAAAAGGTCTTGTGATTGAAGTGGTTGATACGCAGAAGAAGCTTGGTGATTTGTTCGTTCATTACGGTAAAGTCATTGAAGGGACTCTGGTTGTTGGTGATTTTGTTGCGATGGAAGTGAATCAAAAGAACAGAAATGCGATTGCTGCAAATCACTCAGCGACTCACCTTTTACACGCTGCTTTCCATGAAGTTTTAGGAGAACAGGTGACTCAAAAAGGATCATTGGTGAATGCGGAAAAATTGCGTTTCGATGTGAGCATGAATCAGCCGATTGATTTTAAAACCATGCGTTTGATTGAAGCAAAAGTCAATGAGATGATTATTCAAAATGCTGAAGTAACAACGCGTTTGATGCCAACACAAAAAGCAATTGAAGCAGGTGCTATGGCTCTTTTTGGTGAAAAGTATGGTGATGAAGTCCGCGTTGTAACCATGGGTAAAAGCGCAGATGGGAAGTCGCATTATTCACTTGAACTTTGTGGTGGAACGCACGTGAAAAGAACAGGTGATATTGGTTATTTCAAATTCATTTCACAATCAGGTCTTTCTGCGGGTGTTCGTCGTTTTGAAGCGCACACAGGGCTGAATGCGGTAGTAGAAGCATCAGCTCAAGAAGAGACATTGATTGAGATTTCTGATGTTTTGAAAGCGCCCGTTCCAACAATTGTGTCGCGTGTTCAAGCTTTGGTTTCTGAGAAGAAAACAATGGAGCGTGAATTGTCTCTGTTGCGTCGCGATCTTTCGATGCTAAAAGGCGCAAGCACAGGTTCATCAGGGTCAGAAGGAATGAAGTCAATCCAAGGTGTTAATTTTGCATCACGTATTTTAGAAGATGTGCCGGCAAAGGAATTGAAATCTTTGGTTGATGAGTTGAAATCGTCTATGAAATCTGGTGTTGCAGCTGTTTTATCAATTGAAGAAGGCAAGGCTTCTTTAGTTGTAGGTGTAACAGATGATTTGATGGATCGCTTCAATGCTGTTGAGCTCGTGAAAGCAGGAGCGATTGTGATTGGTGGTGTTGGCGGCGGGGGAAGGCCTCAAATGGCTCAAGCCGGTGGCCCTAACGGATCAGAAGCAGCAAAAGCAATTGCAACCATTGAAACAAAAATTGCTGAGCTTGCAGCTGCTTGAAGATAATCTTAGTCCACGTCATCGCGAGCCGAACAACGTGAGGCGTGGCGATCTTATTGAGAGGATTGCCACGTCGCTTCCGTCTTTGCTGATGCTACGACGAGACGAGATGCTCCTCGCAATTGTAAGATAAATGAGTGCCGTCACTCAGAGGGCTCTCGAAAGAGAGCCCGTGGAGTCTCTGGAATATATCAATAAATATTGCACTATTTTCTAGTATTGCTGAGATTCCACGCCACCTCTTCAAGAGGTGGCTCTGAATGACGATTCTCTGAATATAAATCGAAGTTGATGACTGAATCATAAAACTTGTTTTTGAATTGAGGACTTTCTCACCAACATAGGAAACCTGTCAGATGCCTAAAAATGCTGCTCTCAAGATAGATTCTCTCTCTCAAGACCAAGCCTATTTTTGGGTTGATGGTTGTTATGGCGTTGGTGAGGCAAGTGACGTTCCTGTTTTAACTCATGCTCTCCATTATGGATTTGCAGTCTTTGAAGGTATCCGTGGCTATGGTGGCTCTTCTTTTGCTTTAAAGGATCATCTGGATAGACTCATTCTGTCAGCCGCAAGGCTTGGCATTTCTTCACCCTATTCTGCCTTAGAGCTGATAGACGTTGTCGAAGCACTTGAAGAGCAGGCTCAACTCAATCAATTTTATGTGAGACCACTTATTTGGACAGGCGGCAAAGCCATGGGGATTTCAGCGAGCAAAAGTGATGTTCATGTCGCGATTGTTTTGTGGAATTGGCAAGATCACTTTGCAGATATTCAGAAAAAGGGAGGGCTTCGTTTGATGATTTCTCCTTATGTGAGGCTCACGAATCAAATGGCGCCCTTACAAGCCAAGAGCTCTTTTTTGTATGGACCAAATGTGATGAGCAAAACAGTTGCAGAAAAAGAAGGGTTTGATGATGCTTTATCACTGGATGATCGTGGACGGATCATGGAAGGGACAGGCGCTAATATCTTTTTTGTGAAGGGGGATTGTTTGGTAACGCCAGTCCCAGATTATTTTCTGAATGGAATTACCCGGCAGACGATCATCGAGATCGCTCTGAAAAAGGGTCTGCGTGTCTTTGAACAAGATTTATTCTTGAGTGACCTGCCTCAGATGGACGAGGCCTTTTTGACAGGCACTGCTTATGAAGTTACACCCATTCAGCGAATTGGAGATGTCCGATTTGAGAGGCAGACAATCGCCAATCAGCTGAGAGATGATTACTTAAGCGTCGTCATTATCGATGGTTGTTGAACCAGTAGAGCGTGTATTGTTGAGAATTTTCAAAACGCCTTCGTAAAGGTAATCCCAGGCTGTAATCACTGTGATGATCGCTGCAACCCAAATGCCAAGAAGGCCAATGCTATGACCAGGAATTGTCCAAGGTGCAGAATCGCCAATAATCAGGAAACCAAGAGCAATCATTTGAACAGATGTTTTCCATTTTGCCATTTTGCTCACAGGAAGACGTACATGGATGGTTGCAAGGAACTCTCTAAGGCCAGAGACAACAATTTCACGTAAGAGGATAATCAAAGCAGGCAAAACTGACATGCCGGTGATTTTATTGGCAGCGACGAGTACAAAAAGAACTGTTGCAACAAGCAGTTTATCAGCGATTGGATCAATAAATTTTCCAAAATCTGATACTTCTTGCATGCTGCGTGCGAGATATCCATCCAGATAATCTGTAATACAAGCGATTGTAAATAAGATGAGGGCTGTCCAGGCTGCAAATTTTCCAGGAACAAGGATCATGAGAGCAATTAGAGGGATAATTGCAACGCGTGCGAGGCTTAAAATATTAGGAAGTGTTTTGAACATGTTTTTCTCATCCGTTTATCGTTATTTTTGGTTTTCCATTTTCTTTTTATCATAATATGTTTTCAATGAAAGTAATCATATATTTTTTTTGCGTAATTTGCACTAATTCCTTCAACTTTTTGTAACTCTTGCAAAGAGGCGGATTCAACTCCTTTTGCTGATCCAAAATAGTGTAAAAGTGCCTTCTTACGGGCAGGTCCAATGCCTGGAATCGCATCTAACGCTGAGCTAAACATTTTTTTCTCGCGTTTAGAGCGGTGAGATGTGATGACAAATCGGTGCGCTTCATCCCTGAGTCTTTCTAGGAAAAAGAGAATAGGATCGCCCTTTGTGAGATGAAATCCCTCACGATCACGCATAAAAAATGTTTCATCGCCAGAATTTCTATCTGGTCCTTTTGCAATTGAAATAATCGGGATGTGAGACAGATTTAATGTATCCATGACATTCATTGCAATTGAGAGTTGGCCTTTTCCACCATCAATCAAGAGAAGGTCTGGTAGATTGTTTGTTTCATCTTCTGAATTGCTGAGGCTTCCAGAAAAGCGGCGAGTTAGAACCTCACGCATCATGGCGTAATCGTCCTTCGTTTTTTCAGAAAATTGAATATTGAATTTCCGGTAGGCATTTTTTTGAAAGCCCTCATGTGTTGCGACAATCATAGCGCCAATGGGGTGTGTGCCTTGAATATGGCTATTATCATAGACTTCAATGCGTTTTGGATAAGATGGAAGTCCAAAGGTTTTTTGCAAATGAAGCATCAGTTTGTCTTGAGAGAGCTGCATGGACTGCTTGCGTAAGAGAGCTGCTTTTGCATTTTCAACACCACTTGCCAAAAGATCAAGTTTTGCGCCCTTTTGCGGTGTGATAATTTTAATGTTTTTTTCTTGTGTTTTGCCAAGCGTCTGCTTTAAAGCCTCTTCTAATAAGGCTTTATCTGGAAGCGTGACGGAAACACAAATTTCCTTTGGCGGCGTATGTGAGGTGTAAAATTGGCCAATGAAAGCGCTTAAAATTGCCTCATCAGATTCACCATCTGTATGAAGTGGAAAGTAGACGCGGTTCCCAAAGTGGTTGCCATTTCTGAAAAAGAGGATCTGGACGCAAGTTTCATGTTCATCTCGGTAGTGAGCAATCACATCAAGATCACCAATGCCTTCAAGATTGATATTTTGATGAGCTTGAATGGCGGCAAGTGCCTTGATTTTATCGCGAAATTGAGCTGCTTTTTCATAGTCCATGCTTTTGCTTGCTTGCATCATTTTTTCTGTGAGCATGTCTTTAACGGCTGAGCTTTTGCCGGATAGAAAATCAGTAGCCTGATTGACTTGCTCTGCATAGTCAGCAACTGTCACTTTTTTCACACAGGGCGCTGTACATCGTTTAATATAGTATTGAAGGCACGGACGTGTTCTGGTTTTAAAAACACTGTTTTGACAGTTGCGAAGCATAAAGGCTTTTTGGAGAGCGGTGATTGTTTCGTAGACCGCACTTGAGGATGGAAAAGGCCCAAAATAATCAGCTTTTTGTGTTTTAGCGCCGCGATGTTTCGTGATGAGAGGGTAGGGATGATCGCGTGTAATCTTGATGTAAGAAAAAGATTTGTCATCTTTTAATAGAATATTGTACTTAGGGTTGAGTGTTTTTATAAGATTGCATTCAAGAAGTAATGCTTCTGTTTCTGTGTGTGTATACAAAAACTCCATACTGCTTGTATGGGCAATCATTCTTTGAAGCCTATTTGGTAATTTCTGAGGCTGCGTATAGGAAAAAACGCGTTTTTTGACATTTTTTGCTTTGCCAACATAGAGAATATTTTGGTTAATATCAATCATGCGATAAACACCCGGGCGTTCCTCAAGAGAGGAAAGGTATCCTTGAATGACCTCTGCCCCGCGATCAATAGGTGAAAGGCTATGTTTTGAGCCTGAAATCGTAGTCATAGGTAAGGTGCCTCTATAGCCGTTTGTAAAATATTCTGTGTTAACCAAGATAAGAGCTTGAATTCGAACTAAAATCAGTATAAATATAAATGAGGATTTTATAAATAAAAAAAGACTCATTATTTTGAGCAGGAGGAAATTGAATTGCCGCAGGCTGGTGAACTGCCATATTTACGTGAAATCGTAATCTTGCTCGTCTCAGCTGTAATGGTTGTGACGATTTTTCATCGTTTTCGGGTTAGTTCAGTTCTGGGATATCTTCTTGTTGGCGCTTTTGTAGGGCCCTATGGTTTGCAAATCACAAGTGACGTTACGGAGGTTCAGCATTTGGCTGAGCTTGGTGTTGTTTTTCTTTTATTTACAATTGGCCTTGAACTCTCGTTAGATCGATTGTGGCAGATGAGGCGGCTCGTCTTTGGACTGGGTTCTGCACAGGTTGTTTTTTCGGCTTCAGCAATTGGTTTTATCGTTTATAAGCTTGGTTATTCATTGGAAGCTGCTGTCGTTCTAGGGGCTTGTTTTTCCTTGTCTTCAACGGCTATGGTCATGCAGCTTTTGGTTGAGGGTGGTGAATTTTCAACCAAGACTGGACGAAGTGCTTTTGCGATTCTGCTCTTGCAGGATCTTGTTGTTGTCCCGATACTCTTCTTGGTGAATGTTTTTGGGGCTCAATCATCTGAGTTTCTCTATATGGATCTTGCGATGGCAGGACTCAAAGCTTTAGGTGCACTTGCAGGTATTCTGATCATGGCGCGACTCTTCATGAGGCCTTTGTTTAAAGCCGTTGCCGGAACAAGATCTCCAGAATTATTCATGGCTATGAATCTGCTTGCTATTTTAGGAACAGCTTTGGTGACGGGCCGAGCGGGTCTTTCAATGGCCATGGGCGCTTTTTTGGCAGGTTTACTCCTGGCAGAGACCGAATTCAGACATCAAATTGAAACTGATATCAAGCCCTTTAAGGGCTTATTATTAGGTCTATTTTTTGTGTCTGTCGGTATGGGGATTAATTTCCACCTTGTGATGGATCAATATAAATGGATTGCTTTGGCTGTGTTCTCTCTTATTATGCTGAAGTCTTTCATTATCTTTATTCTCTGTTTGATTTTTGGTCAGTCAAAAGATGTTGCCTTTAGAGTTGCAAGTTTAATGGGGCAGGGTGGTGAGTTTGCTTTTGTTGTGATTGGGATCGCCAATGCACTTGGGATTCTGGATACTGAACTTGCTCAATTCATGCTTGTTGTTGCTACGCTTTCAATGGTTGTCACGCCATTCTTCTCCTTTATTGGTAAGCGTCTTATGCCTTATATGAAAAAGGTTGAAGTGACAGAGAGTCCTGTAACATTGCGTGCTGATCCAGATGATGTCTCTGATCTGGAAGGCCATGTGATCCTTGCAGGTTTCGGGCGTGTTGGACGAACAGTTGCAGCCTTGCTGGAGGCTCGTAAGATTAACTACGTAGGGCTTGACCTTGATGTGAAAAGGCTGACGGAACTACGTAAACACGCAATTCCTGTTTTTTATGGCGATGCAAGTCGTATCGAGGTTTTAGAAAAAATTCATGTTGAAAAAGCAGCAGCTATGGTGATCACGATTGATAATCCTGCTGCAGCCAGAAGAACTGTTCAATGTTTGCAGGAGCATTATCCTAATTTGCCAATCTTTGTGCGTGGTCGCGATTTAAAGCATACACAAGAGTTGATTGAATTGGGCGCAACACTTGTGGTTCCGGAAACGGTAGAATCAAGCTTGCAGTTGGCAGGGCAGGTGATTCATGCACTTGGGACCCCAATTGATGCTGTAAACCAAATGATTGAGCAGATTCGTGATACAAAATACACGCAGCTTTATAGTTTAAAACAGAGAGTTGAGATTGAAAAATAAGGATTCAGTTAAAAGAATGGGGTCAATCGATATAGGTGTTGAAGATCGTCATTGCTGTAAAGGTCACGTAATTCGTTGATGAAAAGGTTGTAAGTGCAATCTGTAAATACCGTTATGGTCACTAACTATGATTTTTAGCAGATAACCGTCATTCAGAGCCACCTCCTTAAGAGGTGGCGCCTGTCCCACCGAAGCTTTAGCGTAGGAGGATGGAATCTCATCTAATTAACAATTGAGCACAATTTTTATTGAGAGACTGCAGAGACTCCACGGGCTCCTGCAGGAGCCCTCTGAGTGACGGTTTTTTAGCTTTTCGTCAACGAATTATATGACCTTTACAATTGCGAGCCCTTTAGGGCGTGGCAATCTCATTATTCTCGAGAATGGCGTTGCAATGACGAGTATAAATTGTCCTTCATTTTTTTCATGCGTAGGACTAATTAAAAAAAAGCCCAAAATTCTTTTGAAGAGCTTTGTCTAAATCATTCATGCTGATGTTTATGTTGAGATCATGAAACGAAGTGACACCAAACTGTTTTAATCCGCAGGGAACAATGCCTGAAAAATGACTGAGGTCAGGGTTCACATTAATGGCAATGCCGTGCATCGTCACCCATTTTTTAACGCGTACGCCAATAGCCGCAATCTTTTTTTCTTGTCCCGTTTTGTCAATTACCCAGATGCCCACGCGATCTTTGCGTTGAAGGCCTTCAATGCCAAAATCTTTAAGAGTTAAAATGATCCAGCGCTCTAAATTGCAGATATAGGCTTTGAGATCCCGATTGTACTTATTGAGATCAAGCATCAGATAGGCAACGCGTTGCCCTGGTCCGTGATAGGTGAATTGACCGCCTCGACCTGTTTCATAGACAGGATATCCATTGTGGTCTAAAAGATCTTCTGATTTAGAACTCGTACCTGCTGTGTAAAGGGGAGGGTGCTCTAATAGCCAGACGAGCCCATCGCTCTGTCCGTTTTGAACAGCGAAAACTTCTTGCTCCATTTTGCCCAGAGCATCAGGGTATGAGATATGGTCAGGTGATATTTCCCATTTAAGCATTTTTGGTTTTGCTTTCTTTTCTGACATCAAATTTGGTGATGTAGAAAGCTGCAAGAATGATGATTGATGCGCCGTAGAGTGTTGTTGTATCAGGGGTTTGGCCAAAGGCAAAAAAAGCGATAATCGCTGTGATCGGGAATTTAGAGAAGCCAAAGGGGCTTAGGAATCCAGCGTCAGCCATTTGATAAGCTTTGGTGAGTGCATAGTGAGCCAGAGCTGCAAAACCACCTAAGGCACATAATTTAAAGATGGCATCTGATGCAATGGGATGCCAATCAGACAGAGCTGGGATCAAAGTTGCAGGTGTCATGAAAAGCAGCAAATAAAGGACCATTTTTTCAGGAGATTCTGTGGATGAAAGGGATCTTGCCATGAGTGATGAGGCTGAAAAACAAGCCGCTGCAATCAAAGGCAGAAAACTGTAAATCCCAAATTCGATGGAATGAGGTTGAATGATCACCATCGCGCCAATAAAGCCAATGATGGTCATTAAAAGTCGTTCTTTGCCAATCGATTCTTTGAGGAAAAATTTAGCGCCTAGAATTGAAAAGAAAGGGCCTGTTTGAACAAGTGCAACTGCTTGTGCAACTTTAGGAAGTGCTGCAATTCCGGTGTACCAGATTAAAACGCCAATAGCAGAGGCCAGAATTCGGCAGATGTGCAGAAGAGGTCTTTTCGTTTTTAAGAAAGAGGCTTTCTTTTGAGCCGCGATTATTGAGATAATGAATGGGAGCAAAAAGAAGAGAGCGAAGAAGTTTTGGAAAAAAGCGATCTGTGAAGGCGTTAGGTCTTGTGATAAGTTCTTCACAAAGATGTTGATAATTGAAAAGCAAGCCATAGAAAGACAAATCCAAAACATGCCTTTAACAGGAGAGTGAATGCGACCAGTTTGCAGATTTTGTGTTGGGTTTGACATTATTTTGCCTATAGTGAGGTATCAGCTCTTTTCCTTGTCTTAAAAAAGTATTATAAAGGATAAAGCTTAAATTTTGCAAGAGAAAACAATCAAAAATGGCGGATACCATGGCATTTATTAAAAAGAAAGAAGAAAAAATGACCAAATCATATAATACATTGATCATCGAAACAATTAACCAACATGTTGGTTTGATTCAATTAAACCGTCCTCAGGCTCTCAATGCCCTTTGTGATGAGTTGATGGAAGAGCTCTCAGAGGTGCTTAAGGTGTTTGAAGCCGATCCTGCGATTCGTGTAATGGTTCTAATGGGCAGTGAAAAAGCCTTTGCCGCAGGTGCTGATATTAAAGAAATGGCCGGGAAAAATTATGTAGATGCTTATCTGAATAATTTCATCAGAGGCTCATGGGCGAATGTTGCTGATTGCCGTAAGCCAGTCATCGCTGCTGTTTCAGGCTATGCTTTGGGTGGTGGATGTGAACTTGCGATGATGTGCGATTTTATCATTGCAGCAGATAATGCAAAATTTGGTCAGCCGGAAATTACCATTGGCACCATTCCCGGTGCAGGTGGCACACAAAGACTCACGCGCTTTGTTGGTAAATCAAAGGCGATGGAAATGTGTCTAACGGGCCGAATGATCGATGCAACTGAGGCAGAGCGCTCAGGTCTTGTGAGCCGTGTTGTGCCACTTGCGGATTTGCGGAGTGAGGCTATTTTAGTTGCTGAAAAGATTGCATCATTCTCAATGTTGCCTGTCATGATGATCAAAGAATCAGTGAATCGTGCTTATGAGACAACGCTTGAGGAAGGGCTGAATTTTGAGGCGCGTAACTTCCATGCAACCTTTGCAACAAAAGATCAAAAAGAAGGCATGGCAGCTTTTGCAGAAAAGAGAAAACCTCAATTTAAAGATCAATAATATCTATTCGCAAAGGATTTAAAATGACAAAATCAATTTCAATGGTTCAGCTTTCAAAAGATTTTCCTGATTTCAAAGGGCTGCTCGGTGTGCCTGATCAAGAAAATGCTCCAGGTCTTTTGATCATACAGGAAATTTTTGGGATCAATCATGTGATGCATGAACTTGTGGAACATTATACATCGCTTGGATATTTAACACTCTGTCCTGATTTGTTCTGGCGCTTTCAGCCAGGCATTGTTCTTGATGATCGTATTGCAGAAGATTGGAAAGAGGCCAGCCACTATTATCAGCATTTTTCTGTGGATCAAGGCATTGAGGATTTAAAAATCGGTCTAAACTATCTGAAAAATCATGACTCTTGTTCAGGAAAAGTGGGTTCAGTTGGATTTTGTTTGGGAGGACGCCTTGCCTTTTTGATGTCAACCAGAAGTGATGTTGATTGTAGTGTGAGTTACTATGGTGTTGCCCTTGATCAGAATTTAAATGAGGCAAGCCAAATCAAGAACCCTTTGCTTTGTCATTTGGCTGAACTTGATCAGTTTGTGCCCGCAGTTGTTCAGACTCAGATTCTCAAGTGCTTTGCGGGTAGTCGATTGGTGACGTGTCTTCAATATAAGGGAATGGATCATGCCTTTGCTCGGAAAGGTGGTAGTCACTATAATCAGCAAGAAGCCGAGAGAGCAAATCAAATAACGCAGACATTCTTGCAGACTCACTTAAGATAGGTGTGAGAGACTGCTCTGAAAATTGTCTACTGTCACTCAGAGGGCCCAAAGGACCCGTGGAGTCTCTAGAATTTCTCAACAGAAATTGTACTAAGTTTCTGATTTAATGAGATTCCACGTCGCCTAACGGCGACTCTGAATGACGGAGCTGGTTATTGTTTCTCTTGCATTATGAGTTTTGCAGCAGTCTCGTGTGAATGATCAAAAAAAACCGGAGCATAGCTCCGGCAAGTTTAACAGGGAGGTCTCAATTCAAAGCCTGATGGCCTTGCAAAAGAGATGATATTGGGAAATCCCAATATCATATTAAATTTATGCTAAAAAAATCACAATGTCAAGGGGAAAAATGTTCTTGGACATTTTTGCAGGTGAAGCCTCTGTCTAAGCCATGAGATGGTGAATCTACGCAATAGTCAATATTATTTTTTTACTATTTTTACTTTTTTGCTATTGAAATATTCTGAGATTGATATAGATATAATAGATAGGGTTATTATAAATGAGGCTAGTCATGACTGCAAAACAAGTAAAAGTATCAACTGATTACGAACCAACGTCAAAAGAAGAGTTTATGAATGACAAAATGCTTGCTTATTTTAAGCAAAAGCTTTTGGATTGGCGTCGTGAGCTTGTGCGTGAATCGAGTGAAACATTGATTTCAATGCAGGATGATGGCGGCATGCAAGAGCCAGATTCTGTTGATAGAGCTTCTGCAGAAACAGATCGTTTCCATCTTCTCAGAACAAGAGATCGCGAAAGAAAGCTGCTTAATAAGATTGACCAGGCTTTAAAGCGCATTGAAGATGGATCATATGGATATTGTGAAGTCACCGGTGATCCGATTGGCGTTGAGCGCTTAAAGGCGCGTCCGATTGCGACCATGAGTCTTGAAGCGCAAGAGATGCATGAGCGGAAAGAAAAAGTCTATCGCGACGAGTGAGTTTTTTCGGTTACCCCAGACTTCCGGCAGGATATTTCTCTATTCGTTATTCAGAGCCACACCCTAGAGGTGTGGCGTGGAATCTCTAGGATATAACAAATAAGTCCAGTTTATATTGATACTTTGCAGAGATTCCACGCCACCTCTTAATGAGGTGGCTCTGAATGACGATTCTTTGAATTCAATATCAAAGTTGATAACAATTACAGCACTTGTTAAAGCGTTCTCATCTTACGGATGAGTTCTTTTTCAACGTGCGGTGAGACGAATTTAGAAATATCGCCTTTGAGCAGGCAGACTTCTTTCACAAAACGAGATGAGATGAATTGATATTGTTCTGATGCCATCAGGAACACTGTTTCAATTGACGTGTTGAGCCGGGCATTCATGCCTGCCATCTGGAATTCGTAATCAAAATCTGTAAAGGCTCTGAGGCCGCGAATCAAGATATCGGCGTTGTTTTGTTCTGCAAAATGCATAAGTAGAATGCCAAAATCTTTCACTTTGATGCGAGAATCATCAACATCAGTTGCGATTCGAATTTCTTCTTTCACGAGTGAAACACGTTCTTCTGATGAAAAGATCGGACCTTTGCGGTCGTTCGAGGCAACGCCGATGATTAAATGATCAACGATCTTGAGCGATCTGCGAATGATGTCCATATGTCCGTGCGTGATTGGGTCGAACGTCCCTGGATAGATTCCACATAATCCCTTTTTCAATTTAATCTCCTTTTGGTTCACATATAGCCATTAGAGAAACGCCAAAAGGGAATTTTATCTTTGGGACAAAAAATCTCTCTAAGCCAAAAATCATTTTTAATGCAGAATTTATAATTGGGTTCACAGGACTGGAATCGGATTGAGGATTCTGCTGATCAATCCCACTTACCATCACTTTTAATTGTCGTATAGACCATATAACCGGGAAGAGGAAAAAGTTAAAATAGGAGATGTAATTTACATGATATTCAGCTTTTTCAAAAAGTTGTTTTAAATCAGATTGATTATAACGGCGCTTATGGTGCACAAAGATATCGTGAGAAGACCATAGAAATTGAAATGCTGGGACGGTGATTAAAATTTTTCCACCAGATTTGAGCTGTTTTCTGAGCACTTGGAGTGTTTGGAAATCATCTTGAATGTGTTCTAACACATCAAACATCACGATCAGATCAAATTTTTTGCCTTTAAAGGTTAGATCCTCAGGGAGACTCCCTTTTTGAACATCTTTGGCAAGGCCTAATTGTTGTGTATACTCAACAGCAATGTCGTGTGAATCTGTTGCATAAACAGTACCATATTTAACCAGCACTTCTAGATTGGCGCCAACGCCAGATCCAACTTCCAATATTTCTATCGGTCTTGTGAAGTTAAGACTTAAAATAACCTTTGAGATAATATTGCGCCTTGCAGCGTACCACCAATGATCCTTCTGGATCTTAGCCATTATGTGGTATTCCAAGATATTCATCAGTCCTCACTTAGTATTTTTATTGACCCATTATACGTCACTTTGAGTGATAAAAATACTGAAATATACGTAATGGGCCTTTATGAACTTGTTGACACTTTCATCATGAACGCGTTAGAATTTGACTCGTCTTCATTAGAATTACATAAAAAGTATAAAATGACCTTCTATACAACATTTGAAAAAACCCTTGCAGCCAAAAGAGTATTTATTACTGGACATACAGGATTCACGGGGTCTTGGGCATCTTTATGGCTTCAGTCCATTGGTTCTCAAATATCTGGTTTTTCGCTGCCTCCAGAAACATCGCCATCTCTGTTTGATGAGTTGAAGCTTGCTGAAGCAATACCCACGACTTTTGGAGATATTTGTGATTTTGAAACTTTGAAAGATGCAATTGCTTCCTTTCAACCTGATCTTATATTGCATCTTGCAGCACAACCTCTTGTGCGTCGTTCATACAAAGAGCCATTGAGAACTTTCTTAGTTAATGCACAAGGCACGGCTCATGTCCTTGAGGCTGCAAGGCAGGTAAAAAGTGTTAAGGGTGTTTTGTGTATTACAACAGATAAAGTCTATAAAAATAATGAATGGCCCTGGTCTTATCGCGAGAATGACCCTCTCGGTGGAAAAGATCCATATAGTGCTTCAAAAGCTTCAGCTGAAATGGTTATCCAAAGCTATATGTCTTCTTATCCATGGCAGGAAGATCAAGGTCCAGCAATTGCGATTGCACGTGGAGGAAACATCATTGGTGGTGGTGATTGGTCAGAGGATAGGCTCATTCCTGATTTTGTAAGGTCTGTGACACAAAATCATCCAATGACCTTGCGGTATCCTGATGCAACAAGACCGTGGCAACATGTTTTGTCTCTTGTCCATGGCTATTTCATGATTCTTGCGGGATTGATAGAAGATCCTGCTTTAGTCTCGAGAGCTTGGAATTTAGGGCCAGAAGAGTTAAAACAATATTCTGTGCGTGATGTTCTTGAACGAATGGCACAGCATTGGAAAAGACCTGATTTGAATTATATGGACGCGCCACTGCCTGAAGCTTGTGCTTTGGCTTTGGATAGTTCTCTTGCTCGTAATAAATTGAACTGGCAAGCAACTTGGAATACTGAGCAGGTCATTGAAAAAACAGCAAGTTGGTACAGAGATTATTATAAAACACCTAATAAGGCTTTGAAAATCACCGTAAATCAGATTAATGCGTTTCGTGAGGGATTAGTTCTATGATTTTTTTAATTGGAGGGCGTGGTAGGCTCGGACAAGCTCTGATGATGGAGTACTCAGATAAGCAACCGGTTTTGATTGATCGAGTCGTTTATCAGGATTGGTGGAAAGAAGGTTCTGAGAAGGAAATTTTTGAGTATTTTGAACAAGAAGATACAGATGATGCGGTTATTTTTGTGACAGCGGGTCTCTTAGACCCGACTCTTCCAGCAGATGATCTTTTGCGCGTTAATTACTTGTTGCCGAAAAATATTATTAAGGGAACAGCTGCTTTAGGCATTAAGGTTGTTACTTTTGGTACAATTATGGAAGAATTCGGTGAAAGTGACAATTCTTACATTCAAAGTAAGTGTGCTTTAAGCGCTTTTGTCAAAGATCAGCCTTTTGCGCTTCATATCAGAATTCATACTTTGTATGGAAATGGAGCTCCAAGTTCTTTTATGTTTTTGGGTCAGATGCAGGATGCAATTCTGAAGGGCAATCCTTTTAAAATGACTTCTGGGAATCAACTTCGTGAATATCATCATATTGAGGATGAAGTGAAAGCTATTAAGAAAATCGTTAACAGTTCTGTGAAAGGAGTATTTAATCTCAATCATGGTGATCCAGTTGCTTTAAAGGATATTGCACAAATTGTCTTTACAGCCTTTGGAAAACAGAACCTCCTTAAGCTTGGAAGTATTCCTGATCCAGTTACTGATAATTTCAATCAAAGATTTGAAAGACCTTCTATTCTAGAAAATAGTCGGTTTAGAAGTGCAGTGCCAGGGATTTTAAATTATTTACAAGAAAGCATAGGTCATAAAACTGTTTCTAAGGGGCATAATAAAAGACCCCTTATTTCAATTTCGATTCCTGTCTTAAATGAGGCGGATAATATTGAGCAGCTTTATGCAAGGCTTGTTGCAGTTTCTGAGACAATGAAAGATCGTTGTGATTTAGAATTTGTTTTCTCAGATAATCATTCAGATGATGATACTTGGTCGTTACTGAGAAATCTTGCAGCAAAAGATTCAAGAGTCAAGGCGATTCGTTTTTCTAAGAATTTTGGTTTTCAGCGTTCAATCCTTGCAAATTATCTGCATACAAAAGGGGATGCAGTTATGCAGATAGATGCAGATCTTCAAGATCCTCCTGAGATGTTAGAAATGTTTTTTGAGCAGTGGCAACGAGGGTTTCATGTTGTTTATGGAATTCGTAAAAAGCGCCAAGAAGGATGGATGATTAATCAGTTTAGAAAGTTGGGCTATTGGCTTATTGATAAAATTAGCGAATATCCAATTCCTAGAGATGTTGGTGATTTTCGGTTGATCGATCGCAAAATCATTACTGCAATCTCTGAGATGAAAACGCCAAGTCCTTATATTCGAGGTATGATTGCAGGTGTTGGTTTCGATCAATGTGGTATTCCATATGAAAGAAATTGTCGTGTTGCAGGGAGTAGTAAATTTAATCTGATACGTTTGATTCGTTTGGGTCTCACCGCTGTTTTTAATCATTCAACAATTCCATTGAGGGTATCATCCTTCTTGGGTGCTTTGATTCTTGTTATGACAACATTGGGTGCTTTGTATTATTACATTCTCTATCTGCTTGAGTCTGACTTGCCGCGAGGCTTTACAAGTACCCAGATTTTAATCTTATTCGGTATTGGCCTTAATTCATTTTTCTTGGGAATCATTGGCGAATATCTTTTAAGAATTTATCTTCTTCTCAGATCAGAACGTCTTGCTATCGTTGAACAAAGTATTAATTTTTCACCTTCAGAACTTAAGTTATAAAGGACATATAAATGAAAGTTGTTATTCTTGCCGGTGGACTTGGCACTCGTATTGCAGAAGAGTCAGATTTAAAGCCAAAGCCGATGATTGAAATTGGCGGAAGGCCGCTTCTTTGGCATATTATGAAAACGTATGCTCATCATGGCATGAATGATTTTGTTATTTGTCTTGGTTATAAAGGCTATATCATCAAAGAATTTTTCTTTAACTACTTTAAACATATGTCAGATATGACAATTGATTTGAAAACAGGTGAGCATCAGATTTTAAAAAATCATGCTGAAGATTGGCGGATCACCCTTGTTGATACAGGGCCAGAGACCATGACAGGTGGCAGGCTCAAACGCGTTGCACCTTATCTTGACAATCAGACTTTTTGTTTAACATATGGTGATGGTCTTTCTGATATTAATCTTTCAAAAGAACTGTCTTTTCATAAGCAGCATGGGAAATTAGCAACGGTTGCTGCCGTTCAGCCACCAGGTCGTTTTGGTGTTCTAAACATTCAAGATTCAACGCAGTCTGTTTCGAGTTTTGATGAAAAGCCAAGTGATGAAATTGGTTGGATTAATGGTGGTTTCTTTATCCTTGAGCCAGCTGTTGTTGAGTATATTGAAGGCGATAGCATATCTTGGGAACGAGAGCCATTATCAAATATAGCAAGGGATGGTCAATTGTCAGCTTTTCAACATAAGGGTTTCTGGCAACCTTGTGATACTTTGCGAGATAAGCGTGAGCTGGAGTCCTTGTGGATTTCAGGGAAGGCACCTTGGGCGAATTGGTTATAAGGATGAATAAGAATATACACTCTGAAAAATATTTACACTATGTCTTGCTGTTTTTGATTCCATTTATCCTTTGTTATTCCTCCACTGAATGGATGTTTACGAAACTGGGATATATCGATCCTTTTATATATGTGGGTTATGGTATAAATTATAGTGACCCGACGTTTCATAATTGGGGATATAAGATTACAAGATTGCCTTGGATTTTATATCAATCGATGGCTTATCAAACTTTTGGTGCTCTATATAGTGCTTACTTTGTTCATATTTCCTGCTTGTTTCTTGCAATTCTGTTTACATATAAAGCGCTGAGTCGACTGCTGAAGCCAATGAGTGCATTTTTTGGATCAGCTCTATTAGGCTGTTTGACAATTTTCCATGCTTCAGGTGGAGCAGATTATCATAATACACTGGCCGGATCTTTATATGCGATGTCGTTTTATTATTTTTTGTGTGCAATAGAGGAGCGCACTCAGAAATCTTATGTTATTTTTGGAGCCGTTATAGCTCTTACGATTCATACAAATATTACCATGATCAATTTAATACCGGGCTTATTATTTATTTGGTATCGGTTGCAGCCTGCCGCTTTTAGCAAAAAGAATGTTTGGGTTGTTTTGAAATATTGTTTCTATGGTGCGCTTGCAGTCACGCTATTGCTTTCTTTGATTCAACTTTCTGTTGGCAGAACGCCTTTCTTTTTTCTGTCTATATTAAAGTTAGTTGGGACTTTTGTTATCGATACGTCTCATCAAACAAGTTGGTGGCAGCCATGGTCCTCATTATGGTTTTTAAAAGCCGATTTTCTTTATGTTTTACTTTATTTGATAACAGGCATTTTTAGCGGCCTCATTTTGGGTCTTGGTTGGGTCTATCACAGATCTGATTCTCATGCGCCATTTTGGACAAGGCAAAATATTTTGATAGGATCGTATCTTGTATCATTCGGTATATTTTTGATTTGGCAAACAATTGGTCATACGGCATTGCAGCCCGAGTATTTTGCTTATGTGTTAATTATACCAATGATTGTCGCGATTGCTGGGATGTTTGAAAATATTTACATAAGCGAGAATAGGGTGCTGAGTGTTTTTTTCTCTTTGTTTATTGTCGTGTGTTTTTCTATTCCACTTCTATTTGATACAATCTTAAGTCGGTTCTTACATGAGGCGATCAAGAGTCCAGTGGCCTTAGTGATCATTTTATGGTCCTTAAGCTTTATTGTTCTCTTATCTAGTAGAAGGTTTCGTATTATGCTTGTTGCTCTGCCGTTGTTGATGGGGTTTGCGAATGCTGAATATAAGGCGAATGATTATAGAGAGACAACTGTGCCTATTGCGAAATGGGCAAAGGTGTCTTTAATTCATGCAAATCAAATGCTTGTTGATAAAATGATTTCTTTTCGGGTTGATAATAAGCCTGCAAAATCACGAGCGATCTATATAGATATTAAAGTTTGGTTCCAATATGGTGATATGATTGAAGTTAGTGGCAAAAATGTTAAATTGAGTGATTATGCGATGTCTCTTCGGTCTACAGGGCTTGGTGATTTATCACCTCCTTGGCCTTTAAAGCCTATCATGGATATTCCCATTGAGGACCTCCAAAAGGCCTATAAGAAAAAAGCAATGATTGTTTTGGTGACAACCTCAGATCAACCATTGAAAGATTTACAAATCCGAGTGACAGCTATGGGAAAAAAATTGAAAAAGCTTGAAAAATTCACAGTCCCTTTTGGACCAACTGAAGTGCCTTTTGAACTTCTTACGATCACGGATTAATGAGAAGTTGAAATTCTTTGATATAAGAAGGAGTCAGGTCGTCTCTTTCATCTTTTTTCTGTGCGAGTTGCGCTTGCACAGCATTCCATTTTTTTGTAAAATCTGAGGTGGCTTCAGGTAAAGTATCCAGCATTTTGACTGTTTCTTCATGTGGTCCATTGCAATAAAGTGGCAAGTCACATCCTGCATCTAGAATACGCGCTGCACGCTCATGAAATGGTCCTTCTAATGCGCCCATATCAATCGCATCTGAAAAAAGAATGCCTTTAAAAGAAAGTTCACCACGAATAATCTCAGTAATTGCTTTTTGAGAATGAGTGACGGGTTGATTAGGGTCAACTTGCTCATACACAATATGCGCTGTCATGGCACAAGGCATATG
>JAGPBS010000017.1 GCA_018063245.1 Alphaproteobacteria bacterium
GGGATCAAAAGCAGAATGCAGAAACCATTATGGCGCATAGATGCCGAATATATGACAGCTTCAATTCTCCTTATACACATCGCTTTCGATTTTTTTCTTGTATTATCATCGGCGTCCATATATGACGTTTCTCTGCTCAACTCATAAGCTCCTCGAGCCGTGCATTGGCTTCTTCGTGTCCTTGACTTGCGGCGCGTTCATAATAGTCTTTTGCACGCTCGAGATCTTCCTCAACATGTAGGCCTTGTTCATACATTTTTGCCAGCTGGAATTGAGCTTCTGGATTGTTTTCATACTCGGCCATGCCATTATAAATCTCATAGGCATCTTCAAGGTTGCCTTCTGTCAGATAGAATGCGGCTCTTTTTAAATGATCTTGGGCTTTATCTGTTTCTGACTCACCTCGTATTGAATCATCTTTTAGAATGTCAGCGATGAGTGAGCGTTGATCTTTGCGGAGATCATTTCTTTTCGCGAGTATTGATAAACGCTCAAGCGCCTCAGGATTGTTTCGTTCGGCGGCTTGTGCATAATACTCAATGGCTATATCTAAATCAGCATCCACAATCACAAATCCTTCTTCATATATTTCACCGAGGCGCAATTGAGCATCGCTACCCCCTTCTTCTGCTACAAAATAGAGAAAGTCTATAGCCTTACCGAGTTCCAATTCAACTTTATCGCGGCTTTTCTGTGCAGCGAGCTCGTAGTAATGACGAGCCATAGCTATATCTTTGGGGATATCGTCGTTACCATAGAGGTAGATTTTCCCAAGGTTTATGTTTGCTTTGAGATTTCCTAAATCAGAAGCCTTTTTATAGAATGTTACGGCTTCAGGGAGGGTTGATTTTTGATGTAATTGACGTCCTTTATAATAAAGGGCTATAGCCAAATTTTCGCCTTTGCCTGAGATTTCAGTATTGGGTGCTGCTTTAAGAAGGTAAAAAAGGCTGAGAGGATCGAAACTATCTTCTGGATCAGGAAGTGTGATTTTTTCGATGTGAAATAAAGAAAAAGAGGGTAGTCTTTGGAAAATTTTTGGATCAATTTTTAAGAGGGATTCAATCTCTTCCGCGTTAAGGCTTGTTTTACTCTCATCAAAAAGAAAGGGAGCTTTTGAGTCAAGAAAACTGAGATTTTCTTGATCTATTTGATTGCTCACTTCTTCAGCGGTTGGATAGTCTATAGGCGTTGATTGAAGATTGATGAAGCAAAGACGAGTTCTACCCATTGGTGAGAAGTCTGGATGGTCTGGTGATGCTTCATTTTTATATTTCGTTTGTATATAAGCAGCGATTTTTTCAAGGGAATCATAAGAAAGCGCGCTATGGTGAGGATTATAATTCTCTTCGATCCCTGTGTTATTAGAATCGAAATAGTAATATTTTCCTTCGCGCTTCATGATAGAAATGCCATGTCCGGATATTCCTATCAAGACAGATAATTTGGCAACATTGTTTTCGGTGAGATTTTTTTCAAGCATGGGAAGAAAATGGGTTATATCAGCGAGACCAGCCATGATTTGAGTTGTTTCGCTGACTTGGAATTTATCACCTAGAATCATTCTAAAATCTACTAAATGGGTTTGATTATAAGGAACGGAAGGCATTTGTTTTAAGAGGTCATTTGTTTCAGATATTTGATTTTTACCCCATTGACCCACTTCAATGAGGTTTTGTTGTTCAAAGCGGATGATTTGAATCAGCTCTTTGACTTTGTTTGTAAAAGCTAGACGTGCTTCTTGATCAGGTGTCAGGCCTTGTTTATCACCATTTTGGTATTTGATGTATGAAAATCCTTCAGGTGCTTCATATAAATCGCCATCCCATCTTAGAATGTCATTCATGAGATCATTATATTCGTGCGTGCGATCGGATTGATCAGTCGGATCTTTTAAAAGGGCGAGTTGTGTAAAATAGAGAGAAAAGCCCTGGCACTGACCTTCTAATAGATCTTTTATGATGCTATTGATGGTTTTTTCATCATAAGCGGCGGGGTTTTGAGCTTGGAGCTGTTTAAGAATGTCCACAAATTTGTTGAGGAGTCTATCTTGATGAATGAGTGTTTTGGATTTGGGAGCCTCAGTGCGAGGCCTGGCAAGACTGATCTGATTCAGGATCTCTGCTTTTTTGTTCTCGATCTCTTTTAGTTTCTTTTCAGTGTCTTTGCCCTCTTGCTGAAGAGTTGAGAGCTCAAAGAGAAGTTTTGAGAGTTCGCTTTTGAGGGCGATAAAGGTCTTTTGAGAATCATTGGTGCGAGAGTCACGGATGTGAAGGTCAACTTCCTTCATGACTTTGTCAATATTCTGAGGCGCCTCAGCTTTTGCAGCTGCAGGTTTTTCTTGCTTTGGTGCTTCTTCGTTTTTGGCAGGCGATGGTTGCTCAGGTGCCGGTTTTCCTATTAGCCAACTAAACCAAGACATGATTCTCTCCTTGTTTTTTCTCTCACTGTCAATTATTTTATCATGTTTATTTAAAATTTGAAATAAAAATAATTGGAAGGGGTTTCTTTTTAAAAAAGAGGCGCTGAGGGTTAAATTTATCTTGCAATTTGGCGAAAAGTTCAGTATTGTCCTAGATAGTTGAATAATAATCCTTTGAAGTGAGCTCTGGCTCACTTTTTTTGTAGGATTTTTTGGCTAGGAATTTGTTAGAAGTAGGCTTACGTAAATGACACTAGAAGAAACACTAAAAGCATTGGTTTTACCCATACTGGATGAAAATGGCTTTCATCTTGTACGCCTTAAATTTATGAGTTCATCACGGACTCTCCAGATCATGATTGAGAATGAGAAGGGTGAGGGGCCAACAGTTGATGAATGCAAAAAGATCAGTCGTGAAGTGGCGACGCTTCTTGATGTAGAAGATGTTATTTCTGGTGCTTATTATCTTGAAGTGAGCTCGCCGGGGATTGATAGGCCATTGGTGAAATTAACAGATTTTGCTAAATATGTTGGCTTTGAAATCAAAGTAGAACTGCTTGATCCGATTGATGGACAAAAGAAATTTAAAGGCATGCTTGAAAAAGTAGATGGAGACGTTCTTTTTATCGAAGATTCTGGTAAAAAGGTATCATTCTCTTTTTCAGACATTTATGAAGCAAAACTCGTGATGAATGATCATCTACTAAAGTTTTTCAAAGAAAAACATAAGGCGGAGCAGGCATTAAAAGATGCAAGCGATCATTCAGATATTACAGATTAACCACAACACTAAGGACAGGAAAGAAAATGGAACTCTTACAAGTTGTTGACAGCGTCTCACGCGAAAAAAAGATTGATAGAGAAGAAATTATTGGAGCCATGGAAGAGGCGATCCGCAAAGCCGGTCGTTCTAAATATGGTTATGAATATGATATTAGAGCTCATATTGACCGCAAATCAGGTGACGTGAGTCTTTTCCGCTTCCGTGAAGTTGTTGAAGAGATTGAAAATCCAGCAACACAAATGCTGCTGAATGAAGCAAAAGCAATTCAGCCAAATGTTGAAGTGGGTGAATTTATTAAAGACGAATTGCCTCCGATTGAGTTTGGTCGTGTTGCTGCACAAACTGCACGTCAGGTGATCATTCAAAAAGTACGCGATGCTGAAAGACAGCGTCAGTTTAATGAATTTGAAACAAGAGTTGGTGAAATCATCAACGGTGTTGTTAAACGTGTTGAATATGGAAACGTAACGCTTGATGTTGGCGGTGCTGAAGCTATTATTCGTCGTGATGAGCTGATTCCAAGGGAACAGTTTAAGTTGGGCGATCGTGTCAGAGCTTACATTAAAGAAGTGCGTCGTGAGTTAAAGGGTCCACAGATCTTTTTGTCAAGAACAGATCCTATGTTCATGGTCAAACTCTTTACGCAAGAAGTGCCGGAGATTTATGACAATGTAATTGAAATTAAATCAGTTGCGCGTGATCCAGGTAGCCGTGCGAAGATTTCTGTATTCTCATCAGATCCATCACTTGATCCGGTTGGGGCATGTGTTGGTCTTCGTGGAAATAGGGTTCAGGCTGTTGTGAATGAGCTTCAGGGTGAAAAAATTGATATTGTTCCTTATTCTGAAGATACAGCTGCATTTGTTGTGAACGCATTGGCGCCAGCAGATGTGACAAAAATCATTGTGAATGAGAAAAATGACAAGCTTGAGGTTGTTGTGCCGGATGATCAATTGTCTCTTGCGATTGGACGTCGTGGTCAGAATGTAAGACTTGCCTCAATATTGACAGGTTGGAGCATCGATATTCTAACAGAATCACAAGAGTCTGAAAAAAGACAAGAAGAATTCAAAGAAAAATCTGAACTCTTTAAAGAGGCTTTGGATGTGGATGATGTGATTGCGCATCTTCTTGTGACAGAAGGTTTTGAAGATATTGAAGATGTTGCTTATATCGATACATCTGAACTTTCAACGATTGAAGGATTTGATGAAAGCATTGCAGCTGAATTGAAAAATCGTGCTGAAACATTCATTGAGAAGCGTCAAAAAGAAATTGAAAAGAAATTCAAATCTCTGAAAGTTCAAGAAGATCTCATCAATTTTGAAGGCCTGACACAGGAAATGGTCGTAAAATTGGCTGAAAATGGTGTGAAGTCGCTGGATGATCTTGCTGATCTCGCTGGTGATGAATTGTCTGATATTATTGGCTCATCTAAAATGCCACTTAACAAAGCTGATGATTTGATTATGAAAGCCCGCGCCCATTGGTTTGCTGACGAAGAGCAAGCTGAATCATCAGACGAACAGGCTTAATCAGGGTATCAATAGAGGATCTTCATTTGGGTGATATTGTAAACGATCAGATTCGTCAAACAGACAAAGCGAAGCAAGGTTTAAAAACCTGTATCGTGAGCCGGAAGTTACTGCCGCGCGAGGAGATGTTTCGCTTTGTTTTATCACCTGAGAATCAATTGATCTTTGATTTAGATGAAGAATTGCCAGGTAAAGGCGTATGGCTTGAAGCAAGTCGTGATTCTTTTGATAAGGCTCTGAAATCAAAAGCTTTTGATAAGGCAGTAAAGGGCAGGCCTCTTTTAGACTTTGTATCGCATGAGCATATTGTGAATCGGTTTAAGCTTAAGTGCCTTTCGTTTTTGGGTTTTGCTCAAAAAAAGGGTGATGTCATTCATGGGTTTGAGAAGATAGAGTCTTACTTGAAGCTTTTATCTGATCCCAAAAAAGCGAAGAAAGATTCCGGTTTTACTGGGCTTCTGCTTTATGCGGATGAGTCTGGGGTTAATCTTGACAAATTACAAGCCAAAGCCAGAGCTATGGGGATTGCTGAGATAGAAGGTCTTTCTGTTCTTGAGCTCTCAAAAGCAATTGGACGCGATGATGTTGTCTATCTTTATATGAAGGGATCACCTTTGTCAGAGAAAATTTTATTTTTATATCGGAAGTTGCATAAATATAACGGTTTGAAAAATGAGACACATAAACAAAATAATTACTATGAAAATTCGTCATTTGTGGTAAAACAGTATTAATAGAGTAGGTACAAGATATGACATCCGATAAAAAAGCGAATTCAAATACGACATTAAGTCTTTCATCTTCAACATTGGGTTTGAAGAATGATGGTGATGCTGCACAAAAAGCTGCAAGAGGAGGGTCATTCAATCCTTCTAAAAAGTCAGTTTCCATTGAAATCAAAAAGAAACGGACGATTGATCGTCCTGGTTCATCTGCAAAAGGTGGCTCAGTTGGAAATCGCAGGGAAGATGCGCAGCGCTTAGATATGGAGCGCGATGCACGTGCAAAAGCATTGCTTTCATCAAGAGCGAGTGAGGGTGCTGAGAATGCAAAAATCAATGTACAGGCTCTTTTAAAGAACGCACAGGCAGAAGAAAAATCGAAACAGGCAGCTGAACAAGAAGAGCGTGAACAGATGCTCGCTGAGCGTGAGGAGAAGAAACGACTGAGTCAAGAAGCAGCTAGAGTGCCTGCAAAGCCATTAAAAACTGTTGATAAAACATCGTTGCGTCAAGACGAAATGAAAGAGCGCGATGAAATTAATGAGCAGCTCAAAGAGCAACAGCAAAGAAGACCGGCTTCACCAACGACACAAAGCAATACAGCTGATTCATCAGCTGTGCGTACCAAAAGTTTTGGAGAGCAGCAAGCTGTTTCAACGCGTGAACATACTCCATCACCCTTTAAAAAAGGTGTTGATCATAAGCGTTTCATTGAAGACGAAGAAGAAACAGAAAAAAGCAAAGCTCTTAAAGCGTTGGCTCGCAGAGCTGAAGAGAAGCGTCAAACACATAAATTGAATGTGTCTAAAGTTCTCAGCGGTTATTCTGAAGACGAAGAAGGCAGGTTTGGGTCAGGTAATCGTCGTTTCAAAAAGAAAAAAATGAAACACGAGGAAATTGAAAAGGTTAAAATCATTCGTGATGTGATTCTGCCAGAATTTATTACGGTGCAAGATCTTGCAAACCGTATGGCAGAACGCAGTGCTGATGTGATTAAATCCCTCATGAAGCTTGGCATTATGGTAACAATCAATCAGGTCATTGATGCGGATACAGCAGAATTGGTTGCTTCTGAATTTGGCCATAAGATTCAAAGAGTTGCTGATTCAGACGTTGAGATCGGTATCAGAGAATCCACTGATGAGAGCTCAGATAAGATGATTCCTCGTCCACCTGTGGTAACGATTATGGGCCACGTCGATCATGGTAAAACATCCTTGCTTGATGCTTTACGTTCAACAGACGTTGCAGCGAAAGAAGCTGGTGGAATCACACAGCATATTGGTGCTTACCAGATTCAACTGAAAGACAAAAGCCGTATTACCTTTATTGACACGCCTGGCCACGCAGCCTTTACTGAGATGCGTGCACGTGGTGCGAATGTGACAGATATTGTTGTGTTGGTTGTTGCAGCAGATGACTCGATCATGCCACAAACGATCGAGGCGATTAACCATGCAAAAGCAGCGAATGTGCCAATTATCATTGCAATCAACAAGTGCGATTTACCAACAGCTAATCCAAATAAGGTGAAGCAAGATCTTTTACAACATGAAATTGTTGTGGAAGATATGGGTGGTGAGTATCTGACTGTTGAAGTTTCAGCCAAATCGAAAATGGGTCTTGATAAGCTTGAGGAAATTATTTTGCTCCAGGCTGAAATTCAAGATTTAAGAGCAAACCCAAATCAAAAAGCACAGGGTGTGGTGGTTGAATCTAAGTTGGAGCAGGGCAGAGGTTCTGTTGCAACGATTCTGGTTCAAAAAGGAACCTTGTGTGTTGGTGATATCTTTATTGCGGGTTCTGAATGGGGTCGTGTTCGTGCGCTCATCAATGACCGTGGTCAGCAAATTAAAGAAGCAATGCCGTCATTACCAGTCGAGATTTTTGGTCTGACAGGAACGCCAAGTGCGGGTGATGATTTCATCGTTGTTGAAAATGAAACAAAGGCAAAAGAAATTGCAGCCTACCGTCAGCGTAAGATTAAATTGTCTCAAGAGCAGGTCTATTCAAAATCACGTCTTGAAGAAATGTTCAATAAAATCAAGTCTGATGAGATGAAAGAATTGCCTGTGATTCTGAAGAGTGACGTTCATGGTTCTCTTGAAGCGATTGCTTTTGCGCTCACAAAAATTACGGGCGAAGAGCATATGGTGCGTGTGAAGATCATTCATACATCCGTTGGTGCGATTACGGAAGCGGATATGACATTGGCAAAAGCATCAAATGCAATTATGATTGGCTTTAACGTTCGTGCAAATCCGCAAGCGCGTGAACTCGCTAAAAAAGATCATATTGAGATTAAATACTACTCAATCATCTACGATATTATTGATGATATGAAGGGTATGCTCTCTGGAATGCTTGCGCCAAAACGCAAAGAGACCTTTACGGGCTATGCTGAAATTCGTCAGGTGTTTAACATTACCAAGATTGGTAAGGTTGGTGGTTGTATGGTCACAAATGGTATTATCCGCAGAGGTGCAGGTGTTCGCTTGCTCCGCGATGATGTGGTGATTCATGAAGGTAAATTGAAAACATTGAAGCGTTTCAAAGATGAAGTGAAAGAAGCACGCGAAGGTTTTGAATGCGGTATGGCTTTTGAAAATTATGAAGACATTAAAGTTGGCGATGTGATCGAGGCCTTTGAGGTTGAGCACATTCAGCAAAGCCTATAGAGCGTCAATATATATTAAGAATTTGGATATTTTAAATGAGAGAACATGGGGCTAGTAAAGGGCCGTCCCAGCGGCAATTAAGAGTAGCGGAAGAAGTCAGGCATGCATTGGCTCAGTTTATTGCGCGTGGTGATTTTATGATTATGGGATTTCCCTCGATTTCCCTTACGATTACTGAAGTGTCGATGAGCCCTGATTTAAGAAATGCAATGATCTATGTGTCAGCCCTTGAAAAGGATGAAGTTGATACGGCAATTGAGCTTCTGAATAAGAATGCCTATATCTTCAAGAAGTTTTTAGCGAAGGCTATCTATTTAAGAACAATGCCGCAGCTGCGTTTTAAATATGATACAAGGCTTGAATATGCACAAAAAATTGAAACGCTTCTTAATGAGATTAAGAAGTAAGGTGTTTCAGATTGAGTGGGGTAGTACAACGTCACTCAGAGCCCTCCTTTCAGGAGGGCGTGGAGTCTCCAAGGTCTCACAATAAACATTGTGTTCAATTGTTAATTTGATGAGATTCCACGCCACCTCTTAGGGAGGTGGCTCTGAATGACGGTTTTTTATTACAAAACAAGAGATGATGGTAGGGTTCTGCTGGAGTCAATCGTCAATAAAACAGTTGTAATACAACATTTAAAAGGTAACATGAATGAGTAACGGCAACACCCTCAACGGCTGGATTTATTTGAATAAGCCACTTGGCCTTACGTCACGTAAGATCTTAAATCAGTGCCAGCGGCTTTTGTCTGTGAAAAAAGCAGGCTATGTTGGAACGCTTGATCCACTTGCAACAGGCGTTCTGCCTTTGGCCTTTGGTGAGGCTTGTAAGACAATCTATTATCTTGAAAAGGCCGATAAAGAATATCGCTTTAAAGTGAAATGGGGTATTGAAACGGCCACAGGTGATTTGGAGGGTGAGATTATCAAAACATCGCCAATTATTCCGTCTGTTGATGCAATTTTGAAGGCAATTCCTCAATTTGTTGGTCATATTTCTCAAAGGCCGCCGCGCTACTCTGCGATTAAGATTGATGGCCAAAGGGCCTATGATCTTGCGCGCAAAAATGTTGAATTTGAATGTGAAAAGCGTGATGTTCATATCGAATCCCTGCAATTACTGAGTTTGGAGGGGCATGATTCAGGGGAATCAGAGTTTCTGGTCTCATGTAGCAAGGGGACTTATGTCAGGCAAATTGCGGTCGATTTGGCCGAGGTTCTTGGGACTTGTGCGACTGTTATTGCGCTTCATCGAACAAGGTTAGGTAAAATTACAGAAGATATGACGATTTCGCTGGATTTTTTAGAAAAAAGAGTGCATGATGGCGAATCAAATACTTTTCTACACCCATTGGGAGTAGGGCTGGACGACATCCCGGCAATTTTTATTTCTGATGAAGAAGAGAAGTATCTTAGGTATGGGCAAAAAATTTCTCTAGAGCCTAATCGATTCAATCTGAGCGTATCTCAGTCAAATCAATTAGATCATTGTGATGAAGACCAAGAGCCTGTCTATTTGGCGAAGTGCCAAAATCGGCTTGTTGGATTTGTTGTCAGAGAAGAGGATTGCTTGAAGGCCAAAAGGCTTTTTAATATCTAAATTTTTAACACCTAATAATGGAGTATACGATGTCGATTACACAAGAAAGAACAAGAGAGCTTGTCAAGCAGTTTGGCGCAAGCGATAAAGATACAGGTTCAACTGAAGTACAAGTTGCAATTCTGACAGAACGGATTCGTGCTTTAACAGAGCATATGAAAATCCATAAAAAAGATTTCCACTCACGCAGAGGCTTGCTCATTATGGTTGGTCAACGCCAAAGCCTGTTGAAATATTTGAAAAATAGTAACGAAGCACGTTACAAAAAAGTAATTGCTGATCTTGGACTCCGTAGATAAGTCACGATTGGATGAAACAAATATATCGACATCACCGATAAATAAAGCCGCTTCTCTTCAGTTTATACTGAGGTGGAGCGGTTTTTACTTTATAAAGTCGATTTGAGATTGATAATGACCTGATTTTTCTGAATCATCATGATAAATAAGAGAAATTGAATAGACAGAGATTAGGCATAAGTAGAAATTCGAAAAGCGAAATTTCAGCAAGGATAGATCGGCAAGGTCTGAAATTTCATATTAAAAACAACCGATCAAAATGAATAAACAACTAAGGAAAAACAGATGTTTAATATACATAAAAAAGAAATGATGTGGGGCGGGAAAAAGCTCACCATTGAAACAGGAAAAGTGGCCCGTCAGGCGCTTGGTTCTGTTGTTGTCACTTATGGCGAAACAATTGTTCTCGGAACAGTTGCTGCAGCGAGCTCAGCAAAGCCTGATATTGATTTTTTCCCACTCACTGTGAACTATCAAGAAAAGGACTTTGCTGCTGGTAAAATCCCTGGTGGCTTCTTTAAACGTGAAGGTAAGCCTCGTGATAAAGAAACACTGACAAGCCGTTTGATTGATCGTCCAATCAGACCTTTGTTTGTCAAAGGGTATAAAAACGAAACACAAGTGATTGTAACCGTTTTAACACATGATTTAGTGAATGATCCTGATATTCCAGCGATTATTGCAGCGTCAGCCGCTCTAACTCTCTCTGGTTTGCCATTTTTAGGTCCAATCGGTGGTGTGCGTGTTGGTATGGTTGATGGCAAATTTGTTTTGAACCCAACATTGGCTGAGATGGAAACATCGACTCTTGACCTTGTTGTTGCTGGTACAAAGCAAGGCGTGTTGATGGTTGAATCTGAAGCAAAAGAATTGTCAGAACAACAAATGCTTGATGCTGTGACTTTTGGTCATGACTCATTCCAGCCTGTGATTGATATGATCATTTCATTGGCGCAAGAATGTGCAAAAGATCCTTGGGAAATGCCTGAGCCAACTTACGATGCTGTTGCTCTCTATAAAGAAATGCATGCAAAAGTCTGTTCTGATCTCTCAGCGGCTTATAAGATTCGCGACAAAAAAGGCCGTCGTGATCGTATTGATGCGATTAAAAAAGAGGCATTGGGTGCTTATGAAGGCAATGAGCTTTATTCAGCTGTTGTTCTGCAATCGACTTTCAAAGAACTTGAAGGCGAAGTTGTGCGTCAAGACATTCTGAAGACAGGACAGCGTATTGATGGTCGTGACACAAAGACAATCCGTCCGATTGTGTGTGAAGTTGACTTTTTGCCAAGAACACATGGTTCAGCCCTTTTCACCAGAGGTGAAACACAAGCAATCGTGGTTGCAACTCTCGGTACAAAAGATGATGAACAAATCATTGATGCTCTTGATGGTGAATTCCGTAAAAGATTCTTGCTTCACTATAACTTCCCTCCATATTCTGTGGGTGAAGTTGGTCGTATGGGAACGCCTGGTCGTCGTGAGATTGGTCATGGTGAACTTGCATGGCGTGCAATTAATCCTGTTCTGCCATCAAAAGAAGAATTCCCTTACACCATTCGTATTGTTTCTGAAATCACAGAATCAAATGGATCGTCTTCAATGGCAACTGTTTGTGGATCGTCATTAGCGCTACAAGCTGCTGGTGTTCCTTTGGCAAAACCTGTTGCAGGTATTGCAATGGGATTGATTAAAGAGAAGGATCAGTTTGCTGTTTTGAGTGATATTTTGGGTGATGAAGATCATCTTGGTGATATGGATTTCAAAGTGGCTGGTACAAAAGACGGTATTACTTCTTTGCAAATGGATATCAAAATCACATCTATCACAAAAGAAATCATGGAAATTGCGCTTCATCAAGCTCAGGAAGGTCGTATGCACATTCTGGGTGAGATGGCAAAAGCCATTTCAACACCGCGCTCTGATCTGAGTGATTATGCGCCGCGCATCACAGTGATCAATATCGACAAAGATAAGATCCGTGAAGTGATTGGTTCTGGTGGTAAAGTGATTCGTGAGATCACAGAAACAACAGGCGTGAAGATTGAAATTGAAGATGATGGAACAATTCGCATTGCATCGAACGATGGTGTTGCTTCGAAAAAAGCAATTGACTGGATTCAAAACATTGTTGCTGTTCCAGAATTGAACAAAATTTACGAAGGGAAAGTTGTGCGTATGCTTGAATTCGGTGCTTTTGTTAATTTCTTGGGTAACCATGATGGTCTTGTTCATATTTCTGAAATTGCGAATCGTCGTATCAACAAAGTTGAGGACGAGCTCAAGCTTGGTGATGTTGTGAAAGTGAAAGTGATTGGCTTTGATGATCGTGGTAAAATTCGTTTGTCAATGAAGCAAGTTGAACCAGCTGAAGGTTCAGCAGAACCAGCTTCTGCGGCGCACTAATCGATACTATCCGTTGAGATTACTATATCATAGGGGATCTGCTAAGTGGATCCCCTTATTTTTTAAATGATTTTTTTATATGATGACTGACGAATTTCATAAATGGTTTTGAGGAAAATAACATGTCAAATTTGATTCGTACGCTCTCGCAGGAGAATCTACAAGAACCACCACAGATTGAGCAAAGAGACAATTCTCCAGAGATTGCATTGCCAGGGCAGAATCGTGTTTCAGAGGTCCATACTGACAGAACTGAGCCAGACTCTTTAATTGCACGAGATGTAAAGCCAATGCTGACAGCGGCAGAACTTGATCAGCTTTATCAAGAGGGATTATCGCTTTTTAATGCTAACAAGACTTATGATGCGATAGGACCATTAAAAATCGCTGCGGATCAAGATGATCTAAGGTCTTTAAAGCTATTGATTAGAGCATATAAGACAATACATAGTTTCAGGCAGTCATTTTATTACACCGAAAAACTTGCAAGTCAGGGTGATGCCGATGCAAAAGCAATTATGGCTGACTCTTATGAAAAAGGTTTTCCTCCTGTTCAGCAAGATAAAGAAAAGGCTGCTGCTCTTTATCTTGAATTGGGTGATATTTATGAAAAAAGAGGTGAGAGTACAACTGAAGATCGGGCGACTTACTCTGTTCAATCCTTTGAAAGTGCTATTTCTCATTATCGTCATGCTTTAAACTTGGGTTGCCAAGAGGCAAAATTAAAAGTGGGATTTTGTTATGCTCAGGTTGCTGAAAAATATGAAATCAACCAACATCATTTCCCTGTTGTTAATCAATTGCGTGCTCTTAAACATTATTACTTAGCTGTGACCTTTGGTTATAAGAGTGTTGAGGAAAAGGTGTTTGAACTTGGTACGCAAATTATGGCACTCTATGAGCCCAAAACGTGCCTTCAAAATTTAAGAACTTTAACGCAAGAGCCATATTATTTTATAGAATTAAGAGATTTGTATCTTTTAGGGGCTCTTCATCCGAATCTATCAAAAGAAGAGCGTCTGGACATTTTTTTTGAGATGTGTCATCAAGATCGGGAGATCCTGGGCAAAAATGCTACGCATTGTGCTGATATCGCAATGAAGCAGGGTGAATTTTATGCAAAGCGGACGCAAGTTGCGGATAAATTAAAGGCTGAACATTATTTTGAACTGGCTTATCCACTCAATAGAAATTCAATACCATTGAAAATAATGATGGAACGTACCTATGTTCAAGTAGCAGAGATGTATCAAAAGGGTACAGGTGGCGCAGAGGTTAATATAGAAAAAGCCTATCAGTATTATGAGAAAGCAATTGCGTCTGGATACCAGCTTCCAATAGCCAAGACTTTAGAAATTTATCACTATTTCCTTCAAAAAGGGAATGACCTTGCAATGTACCCTAGCCGTGTTATGAAGTTGCAGGCTCTTTACTATTATTCTCGCGTGATTAAGTATAAGAAGGAAAATCCGGAGTTGCCGGTTGAAGATCCACCGATTGGTAAGCTCTATTTTGAGGTTGCCAGAATGTTTAAGAATGGAGAAGATGGAGATAAAAGTTTGAGCAAAGCCTATGAATATTATTTGATGGCAATAAAACGAGGATATGATGTTCCTGATTCCAAAGTTGCCAAACTGGAATTTGAGATTGGCCGTCAATATGAATCAGGAAAAAATGTTGCGATGGATAAGTCATTAGCTTTGGAATGGTATGAGAGAGCCTTGCAGAGAGGACATGCATATGCACGATTTAGATATGGCTTGATGTTCATTAAAGGTGATGGCACGCCTCCTAATGAAATGATTGGGTATATGCATCTTAAAACAGCAGCGCAAATGGGGCAATCCGATGCGATTGGTTGGATGATAAATAAGGCAGAGAGACGTAATGATCCTATGGCGCAATTGACTTTAGGCGTTGTTTATAGAGATGGTGTTTCAGGGCAAGTTGATTTAGGAAAAGCGATTCATTATTATGAAATGGCTGAGCTGCAGGCTCTACCAGAAGCCTCACTTGCATTGGGTGAGATTTATTTATATATGAAGAATTTTTCAAAAGCACTGCATCATTTCAAGGTGGGCTCTGATCGCAGAAATATGAATTGTCATCAAAAATTGGCAACTCTTTACTACAATGGAACATCAGAGGTGCAAGTCAATATCCAGCTAGCTCTTGAGTATTATGAGCGGCTTGCATTGGCAAATGATGCCGAAGGTCAACATATGTCAGGACTCATTTGTTACCGAGGTGAAGCTGGAAGTGGTCTCTTTTATCAAAGAGCCGTTCAGCATTTTCAGAATGCGGCGAATCAAAATTACAAAGAATCTGAATATATGTTGGGTGTTATGTATTTAGAAAATAAAGGCATTGATGCTTATCTTTCAGCGGAAGAGAGAGCAACGCGTGCTCTGAGCTTGCTCAATCGATCATCTGAGCAGCATTTTGCACCAGCTTCATATAGGCTTGGAAAAATGTATCATAGGAGTCATCCTGGCGGCCCAATCAGAGATTTGAATGAAGCGAGCAAATTTTATGAAAGAGCCAGAGAACAAGGCTATGAAGCTGATAAAATTGATCAGAAAATGCACTTGTTCGCAAATGAGAGTTCAAGATCCCGGGGCGCTGGCGCACGGAGAGTCTAAGAGACATTAATCAGACTGGTGCGGAAAGTAATGGTTGTCACTCATAGGACCTTCCGTCGTGCCTTGATGAAGACGGATGGCGTAAGAGGGATGACTTATGTTATGCATTTACCATTAAGCGCATATTTATTTATTTTTATCTAAAATTTTATGTTATAATAAATTTAATTAAAGTAAATAATATGGAGAGAGGTGATGGTCGGTGGAGATGATTTGCTACGGGGCGTACCACAAAGAGGTCTTGAGGATATAGAAGGTCCAGATGCCGTTGAAGGGGGAGCACAACCAGAGCTCAGAACGCCAGAACAGCCACGTACAAAAGAAGATGGTGCAGTTACCGTTGAAGAAAAATCTGTTTTAAATCGAACTATACAAGGAAAACTCACAAAAGCACAAATTGAGACGTTCTTTCAAAAAGGCGTAGATTTTTATAAGAGTTCGAATTTTGATGCGGCGATAGAATCATTGACAATTGCAGCAGAAAATGAACATAGAAATGCTCAAAGTGCGTTGATTGAAATTTATAGAAAAAAGAATGAGCCTGAAAAGGCTTTTCCTTATTTGCAAATACTTGCACAAAAGGATGTGCAGGTATTAATTCAGCTCGCTGAAGCTTATGAGAAAGGTATTGGGGTTGAGGTAGATGTAGAGAAGGCAAAAGAGCTTTATTTTGAAGCAGGGGACCGATATGAGAAAAAAGGAGGTTCAGTTGCTGCAAAAGAATGGTCACCGACAAATATAGAAAAGGCAATTGATGCTTACCAGAATGCATTGAGATTGGGTTATCAAGAAGCTCGCGTCAATTTAGGTGAATGTTATGTCAAGCTTGCAGATATGTATTCTAAAAGCGACCATCGGAACGCTTTAACAGCTTATACAAAAGCTGCAGAAGCGGGGCACCCTGGTTCAAAAGCAAAACTTGCAGAGCACTATTTTAAACTTGGTGAGGCTGCTGAGATCAACATACCTGCTAATCCTGCTCTTATTGTCAAGGCTTTGGATCAGTATTTGAAGGCGCTCAACATGGGACACCAGGGGGCAGAAGAAAAAGTTGAGTTCTTTATACAGAAAGTGATTGAAAGATATGAAGCTGCAGGGTCAAAAGGTTTAGATTCACTTGATGATGATTTAGAAACTTTTCAATTGCTGAAAGGATTATATGCATCAGGCATTCTTCATCCTGAGATGAGGAGAGGTGATTGTTTTGCAAAATTTTTTGTGATGATCTGTACGAAAAATACGATTATCAATAGATATCATAGGGAGGTTTTTGCACTTGTAGCTGAGGTAGGAGAGCTTTACGCATCTGATACTGATTTGTCTCAGAAAAAAAAGGCTGATGTGTATTTTAGATATAACATAAGTTTTCTAGAAAATCATCCTGCTGAGGTCAATCCCCGACAAGTAACTGCAGCAAATGCGCGCATTAATGCATTTTACATTGAAATGGCTCAAATTTATGAGAATGGAACGCATGGCACTGAGATTGATCGAGAGTTAGCCAATGATTACTATATGAAGGCTTTAGAGCTTGATTATGCTTTACCTGAGGCGAAAATGGCCAAAGTGCTTGGTTATTTTATTGCGGAAGGGATGAAGCTTATGAATGCTCCCTTTGAAAATAGTCTATCTCATCTGGAAGGTAAATTAAAAGCGTCTCGGTTTTTTGGTCGTGTACTTGAGTATAAGGAGAAGCATCCGGATGTACCGGTTCCTGATCTACCGATGGGTAAGCTTTATGTCGACATTGCTGAGCTTTTTGAGCGCGGCATAGGTGAAAAAGCACCTGATTTAGTGGAAGCATATGCTTATTATGAGGAAGCGCTTAATAAGGCGGGATATGATGTTCCAGTCTCGAGGTTTGCAGATCTTGCCTTTAGAATTGGGAAGATGTATGACTCAGGTGATGGTGTGAATGTAAATACGTCAGAGGCACGTATGTGGTATGAGACATCTATCCTACAGGGTGATGATAGAGGGCGATTTAGATATGGGATGCTCCATTTAGGGGCAAAGAATCCATTTTATGATCCAATGATTGCTTTTGCGAATGTTAAAATGGCAGCAGATCTAGGCGATAGTAAGGCCATAAAGGCAATGGCTGATCCAGAGATACAGGCGCAGATCAAAATTCTTGTTGATGACGTCATTCAAAAATTTGAATCAGCGGAGAGAAAAGATTACCTTCAAGCCCTTGTTGGGAATGCTGAAAGGATCAGAAGCTTGGCCGATCTCTATATATCAGGTCTTGTCCATCCAGATTTGGATATGGGTCAAAATATTGAACAATTTTATTCGATGATGACTGGAAATGAAGATATTCGGGCTCAGCATCCTGATGAGATCGCTAGATTGCTTTTTAAAGGAATCGTTTTTTATAAAGATTCTACAGAGGCGTCTGTTAAAGAAAGCCTTTTGATTACTTGTGGAGAATATCTCAAGTTGTTTGATAAGGCTCGGCAGTCTCAATCTTTCAGAGATAGAGAGTTTGTGAAATCGGTTGAGAATACTACTTATGCTGAGCTTGCAGAGATGTATGAGAATGGGACAAATGGCGTGAAAGTTAATATAGATATGGCCTATAAGCTTTATTCATCGGCGATGGTTGGAGGCTATGAATTTCCTGAGGATAAGGTCATTAAAACTTATGAATATCTATTGAAAAAAAGCGAGACGTTGGCAAAAAGCCCTAGACTTAAAGATAAGTTGAAGGCATCAGACTATTTGATGTACATAGCTAACTATAAAAATAAGTTTCCTGATGGACCTATCGATTGGCCACCAGCTGGGAAACTTTTTTACGAAATTGCTGAGGCCTATGAGAATGAACCTGATAACTATGCTAATATCAAGCATGCTTATGAGTATTATGAGACTGCAAAAGACTGGGGATATGCTGTTCCGGAATCAAAAGATATTGAGATATATTTCAGATTAGGGCGTGTCTATGAATTGGGTCTGGGTATTGATATGGACAAGGAGCAGGCTTTTGGTTACTATCAACATGCCATGAATAACGGTCATCTTGAAGCACGGTTTAAGTATGGTGTGATGCATATTCAAGGTGATGGCGTGGTTCCGAATCAAGTTGTTGGCTATACTAATGTGAAAATAGCGGCAGAAATGGGGCAGGTAGATGCCGTGAATTGGATGATTGAACAAGTTGAAACACGTAATGATCCGATGGCGCAATTAACGCTTGGAGATCTCTTTAGGCAAGGAGTGAATGGCCCTCCTGATATTGACAAAGCGATTCATTTCTATGAGATGGCAGAAAGACAAAATATGGCAGAGGCTTCCTTTGGATTGGGTGAGGCCTATGGTGGTTTGAATAATTTTGCAGAGGCAGTGAGACATTATCAACTAGGCTCAGAGCGAGATAGTGTGAATTGTCACCGAAAACTCGCCAATCTTTTTTACAATGGAGCGCCGGGTGTTGAAGTAAATAAACATTTTGCGCTGCAGTATTTTGAGCGATTGGCTTTTACAGGCGATGCGGAGGCTCAATATATGGCAGGACTCATTTATTACAGAGGGGAAGATCCAATTTTCCTTGGTCCTCTTTATGAAAGAGCTGTTCGGCATTTTAATGATGCTGTCCTTCAAAATCATAAAGAGGCAGAATATATTCTGGCTAGCATGTATCTAGAGAACAAAGGTGTTGATGCTAATTTAACAGCGGCAGAGCGTCAAGAACGTGCTGTGAGTTTATTGAAAAGAGCCTCAGAACATGGGTCAGTTGAAGCCCAAAAAAGATTGAGACAAGTATTGAGTCGTGAGCAGTGATATGGAAAACGGACGGTAGGATATCATGATGATATTATGTCTGGTCCTTAAGGAAATGATTATGTTTTTGATTTACAGTCAATGAATTATTGACTGTAATAGAAATGGATGAAATTGTGCAGAGCTATATATTTGATGTCGTTGTGATTTTATTGCTTCTCTTGATCAATGGGATTTTGGCAATGACAGAACTGGCAATTGTCTCGTCAAACCGTATTAAAATGGAGAATCTATCCAAAAAAAGCCTGGGTGCGAAACTTGCTCTAGAGCTTATTGATAATCCTGGATCTTTTCTGTCAACGATACAAATTGGCATTACCATTATCGGCATTATTTCAGGTGCCTTTAGTGGGCAAAGATTTGCTGAACCCATGGGCATTTGGCTGAATCAATTTTCTTGGGTTTTTGGTTATGGGAACCTGGTTGCTTTTACCTTTATTGTGATTTTGGTGACCTATATCTCAATTGTTCTGGGAGAGTTAATTCCCAAGCGGATCGCTATGACAAAGCCTGAAAAAGTCGCAAGCTTTTTTGCAAGACCCATTCATCTTTTGTCTAAAATAATGTATCCATTTGTTTTTGTGTTAGATGTCTCCACCAAGGTTATTTTAAAACTTTGTAATCAAAAAGAGAAAAAAGAATCAACTGTGACAGAAGAAGAAATTCATAGTGTGATGCAACAGGGGCTTGAAGAAGGTACAATTGACGATTTTGAACATAAAGTATTTCAGAAGGTATTGCAATTTGGCGATCGCGAAGCAAGTGTAATGATGACCCCGCGTATAAAGGTTATTTATCTTGATATTGCCGATAGTCTTGAGGAGAATGCTGAAAAAATTCTACAGAATCCTCATCGCTATTATCCTGTATTTGATGGCGGGCTTGATAATTTTCTAGGCATTATTGATACAAAAGATGCATTGGCGCAAATGATTCAGAGAAAAGCGCTGGATTTTCATTCTTTGATTAAAGAAGCACCTTGTGTGATTGAAGATAATCTGGGCCCAGATTTGTTGGATCAGTTTAAGCAATATAAGACTCATATTGCAGTTGTTGTGGATGAATATGGAACCATGCGGGGCATTATTACCCTTGTTGATCTCTTTGAAACATTGGTGGGGTCTGGACAAGAATCCTATCAAGAAAGACATTATGAAATTACAACGCGTGAAGATGGTTCGGCCTTGTGTGATGGTCTAACGCCCATTGATGACATTGAAGAACTCTTGGATGTTGATATTGTTGAAACCTTTGAGGAGAGTGATTTTAACACGCTCGCAGGATTTTTATTAATTCACTTCAAGCATATCCCAAAGGAAGGTGAATATATTCACTGGGAGAGCTTTAGGTTTGAAATTGTCGATATGGATGGTTCTAGAATTGATAAGGTTCTGATTCAAAAGCAAAATGATTTAGAGATGTGATTATTGAGAGATTTCTGGATGGTCGCCCTACAGCGATGCGTTTTGAAATGCGGCATGACAACGAGAGCATCAAGCAGGTAAAATCTCTGATTTTTTCGGGCAGAGTGTCTGAAGACAGATATGGACGCCGCCAGCACTAAAACAGATGAGAGGCACGTAAACTGCTCCAACATAGGTGAGGTCCATGCCCTCGGCAATAAGAATAACGTAAATTGTGATCGATAAAATGCAAGCGATGAGAAAAAGGATATAAGGTGTTCGGGGTGGGTATCCATCTGGAAAACGATTTTGTATGTAAATTGTGAGCCTTTGAGGTCTGTAGCTAGAGAGGCTTCTACAATGACTTGATTCATTGTCAATTGGGATATAGCGCCTGCCAGAGGTGAGTTGGGAGATCACACTCGGTTGTGGTGTGTAGATTGTATAAGGAGCGGATGGTAGCAATGAGGCAGATTCAGTTGGTTTCATCTCATGTCCTTTTAAAATGTCAAACGCCTAGTACGGGTGAGTGTCTTTGACGGCATTTTGATATTATTAGTTGAACAGCCAATATGTAAAGAAAGAGAAGAGGTACAACAATACCATCAAGAATTTTCAGATCAAGGCCTTTTAGCATAAAGAAGATATTGAAGCCAAGTGTTATCGTTATGGCAAGTGAGCAATAAGCAATCTGAAAACGAGAGATGGTTGTTGAAGCGGGCGTGAAATGAGGGAGGGGTTTTTGCACTAATTGCCAATGCAGAGCTTGGGCTTTACCTGGTGTTGGCACTTGTATAATGTCAACACAAACTATTGGGAGTGTTTCAGATTGATTTGTGCGTAAATTTTTATGAGAGTAAGCGAGAACAGGTGCCATTGTTTTGATCCTGATTATTGAGCAATTTCATGCTTGAGTGTGCAGTTAAATCCAGCTTCTTCTAAAAGAGCAATGATCCGCATGCTGTGATCGAGTCCTTTGGTTTCCATGACCACATCAAGACTGGCTTGACGTGCTGTAATTTCTTCTAAAAGACGCTTGTGTTGAACTTCGATGATATTGGCTTTTTCTCCCGCGATGATTTTGCTAATGAGAGCCAATTGACCAGGCGCATCGATGATTTGGATACGCAAACGCACCATTCTGCCCTCACGTGCAAGGCCTCGTAAAAAGATAGAAGATAAGACGCGCCGATCGATGTTCCCTCCACAGATCACGAGACAGACTTTTTTTCCTTTAAAGCGCTCAGGATATTTGATGAGTGAGGCAAGGCCAGCGGCACCAGCGCCTTCAGCAATGATTTTTTGATCAATGGAGAGAGATAAGATTGCTTTTTCAATCGCCAATTCATCAACGATTAAAATCTCTTCAACAAGAGATTCAATTGATTTGAGGTTCATTTTGCCAGGTTTTTTGACAGCAATACCATCTGCAAGAGATATGCCTTTACAGTGGATCTCTTGATGATGAATGGATTGATAGGCTGAAGGGTACATTTCGCTTTCAACGCCAACCACTTTACAATTTGGGGCGAGTTCCTTTGTTGCAATTGCAATGCCGCTAATGAGGCCACCGCCGCCGATGGGGACTATAAGATTGTCAAAGTCATGATTGGCTTTGTCTGCAAAGATTTCGCAAGCCATGGTGCCTTGTCCAGCGACAATGTAAGGATCATCGTAAGGATGAACGAGAACGCGGTCTTCTTCTTCGATGATTTTCTTTGTATATTTAAAAGCATCATCCAGTGTGTTACCATGGAGAATGACTTTAGCGCCATATTTTTCTGTATTGATGATTTTCACAAAAGGAGCCGTCTCAGGCATAACAATTGTTGCCGGAATTTGCATTTTCTGGGCATGATAAGCAAGAGCCTGTGCATGATTGCCAGCAGATGTTGCAATGACGCCTTTCTTGCGTTCGTCCGGAGAGAGTTTGCTGAGTTTGTAAATAACCCCTCGTTCTTTAAAAGAGCCTGTGACGTGTAGATTATCGAGCTTCAGTGTGATATCGCAATCATAAAGGGATGACAAAATAGATGAGTGAATCATCGGCGTTGGTTCAAGATGTTGTTTGATGACCTTCGATGCTTCTAAAATGTCAGTAAAGGTGGCCTGCGTTGTCATGAGCTTTTCTTTCTTATTTTTATCATTCTAAGTTAAAGAATCGTCATTCAGAGCCACCTCCTTAAGAGGTGGCGCCTGTCAGGCCGAAGCCTTGGCGTAGGAGGATGGAATCTCCTCTCCTCTACTGCGTCATGCTGAATTTATTTCAGCATCTAGATCCTGAAACGAGTTCAGGATGACCAAGGTAAGAAGTTGTTGAGACTCCATCAGCCTACGCCAAGGCTTCGGCCTGACAAGCGCCCTCCTAAAAGGAGGGCTCTGAGTGACGGTTTTTTGATTCTACGGTCCTGAGTCGAGCCCATCATTTCCCCTTTTTCTGCGTTTTTGCATCAAGCAGAGCAACAACTTCATCAACGGTCAGATCTTCTGCATTTTTGCCTTTTGGAAGGGAGGCAAGTGTTTTGCCGTGCTTAATGTAAGGTCCATAGCGGCCAGATGCTGTTGTGATATCTTTGCCATCTTTAGGATGCTGCATTAAAACTTGGGCTTGCGTTGATCCTGGGGATGCTTGTTCTTTCTCCGCCAGAACTGTAATGGCTCTGTTGAGGCCAATTTCTAAAACATTATCATCCTTTGGGAGTGAGGTGAATTTTTCGCCATGCTTCAGATAAGGGCCAAAGCGACCGATACCAGCCACAATGGCAAGTCCTGTTTCAGGATTGGTGCCAATGTGTCGCGGCAAGGCTAGAAATTTTAGAGCCAGGTCAAGCGTGATGTCCTGAGGTTTATAGCCGCGTGGAATCGGGGCTCTTTTCGGCTTAATGGTTTTTTCTTTCTTTGCCTTGGTCTTAGCTTTAGGCTTGTCTGCTGCTTTTTCTTTCCCTTTGCCTTTTTTAGGAGCTTCATCTGTGTTAGCAGGCTCCGCTGGAATCACAACAGTATCACCGAGCTGAATGTAAACACCATAAGGTCCTTTACGAAGCGTAATCTGTAAATCTGTCTCAGGATCATTGCCAAGGGTGACAGGGTAGTTTAACTCGTCTTGGTTTTCTTCACCGCCTGCACCGCTTTGATCTTCTGTTGCAGAAATGAGTTCTTTAGTGTAATTGCACTCTGGGTAATTTGAGCAACCTGCAAAAGATCCAAACTTACCAAGCTTAATAGAAAGACGCCCTTTCTGACAAGAAGGACAGAGATGTGGATCACTCCCGTCAGCCTTAGGAGGGAAGAAGAGGGAATCGAGATCTTCATTCACTTTGTCGAGAACATCTGAGATGCGGAGCGTATCTGTTTCTTTGATCGCGCCTGAAAATTGTGTCCAAAAATCTTCAAGGACCTTTTTCCAATTCGCTTTACCATCTGAAATATCATCGAGCTGTTCTTCAAGGGCAGCTGTAAAGCCATATTCAACATATTTTGTAAAGAAGCTCTCAAGGAAAACAGTCACAAGACGGCCTCTGCCTTCAGGGATAAAGCGTTTCTTTTCAAGGATCACATAGTTACGGTCTTGAAGAACTTGCATAATGCTTGCATAGGTGGAAGGTCTGCCAATGCCGAGTTCTTCGAGCTTTTTAACGAGGCTTGCCTCAGTGTAACGTGGAGGAGGCTGTGTGAAATGTTGCGTTGTTCGCACATCTTTGTTTTGAACAGATTCTTTTTCAAAGACAGGCGGGAGTAGGCGATCGCTTTGATTTTCATTATCAGGATCTGTATCAGGATTTGCATCAGCTCCTGCTTCAGTTGAGTCATCTTGACCTTCATGATAAAGGCGTAAGAAGCCGTCAAATGCAATGGTCGATCCAGTTGCACGTGCTACATCTTTTTGCGTTGATTCAAAGTCAATGCTGACCTGATCCAGTGTTGCAGATTCCATTTGAGAAGCGAGGGTTCTTTTCCAAATTAGGTCATAAAGTTTGAGTTCATCAGGTTCAAGAACCTTTGCAAGTTCGGATGGATGGCGCATGATGTCAGTTGGACGAATCGCTTCGTGTGCTTCTTGTGCGTTCTTTGCTTTGGCTTTATAGACACGTGGCGCATTTGGCACATAAGTTTTACCGAAATCTTTCTCAATCAATGTGCGGCAAGAGGCAATCGCATCATTTGAGATTTGAACGCCATCTGTACGCATATAGGTGATTAAACCAACAGATTCGCCCTTAAAGGTCACGCCCTCATATAGTTTTTGAGCAATCCGCATTGTACGTGTTGCACCATACCCAAGCTTGCGTGAAGCTTCTTGTTGAAGGGTTGATGTTGTGAATGGTGCTGATGGATAGCGTTTGACTTGCTTTTTCTCGATTTTTGAAACTGTAAAGGCTTCATTGCGAAGGCGATTTGCGATCTCAGTTGCCTTTGTTTCATTGGGGATCGAGAATTTTTCGAGCTTTTGTCCTAAAACATGCGTTAGTTTGCCTGTGATTTTATCATTACGAGGCGTGATTAAATCGACAAAAATGCTCCAATATTCTTGTGTTTTGAATTGCTCAATTTCAGATTCACGATTGCAGATGAGTCTTAATGCAACAGATTGTACGCGTCCTGCTGATCGTGAGCCTGGCAATTTGCGCCATAAAACAGGCGAGAGATTAAAGCCAACAAGATAATCAAGGGCTCTACGAGCAAGATAAGCATTAATAAGCTGTGTATCAAGATTTCGTGGATGAGAAACGGCTTCAAGAACAGCTTTCTTGGTAATTTCATTGAAGGTGATTCTTTTAAGGTCAACATTTTTGAGCAGTTTCTTTTCAGCCAGAATGTCACTGACGTGCCATGCAATGGCTTCTCCCTCTCTATCCGGATCCATTGCGAGATAGATGATGTCTACGTCTTTAACTTCTTTGATAATTTCTTGGAGGTGTTTTTTGGATTTGAGCGAGACTTCCCAATTCATAGCAAAATCGGCATTTGGATCAACAGATCCATTTTTAGAAGGAAGATCGCGCACATGGCCGAAGCTAGCAATAACCTTAAAGTCATTCCCTAAATACTTATTGATCGTTTTTGCTTTTGCGGGTGATTCCACAATGACTAGTTTTTTCGCCACACTTATTATCCTTTAAAGTTTAACCTAAATTTTTCAGCTTTTACTCTATCGATATCAAACAGATGATTCGTCAATTTGAAAATAGAAATTTTACCTTTATAGTAGAAATTTCATTTTGCCAAGGAAAAAGTAAATTTTTCATTGTCACAGAGTATATTTTTTAACAAGTGTGATCAATCTTATAAATTTTGCCACCAGCTTCACGTTCAATTTTTCCTGCAAGTTCAAGCTCTAGAATAGCCGATAGTCCAATGTTTGTTGTTAAATCACAATGATCGAGCAGGCTATCAATTTCAATGGGTGTGGTTCCTAATTTACTCATGAGAATTTCGCGGCCAATTTTGACGTCATTTTCATCAGGCGAAATTGGCAGTCCTGCATCATAGCTGTGCTCTGATTCATCGAGAAATGAACTCTGCTTGCTTTGACTCAAAATATTTGTAATATCTTCAGCCTTTTCAACCAAGATAGCACCTTCACGTAAAAGACCATTTGTTCCTTTGCACCTTGGGTCAAAAGGAGAGCCAGGCACAGCAAAAACATCACGTCCTTGTTCAAGAGCGAATCTGGCTGTGATGAGAGAGCCAGAGCGTAAAGCCGCTTCAACGACTAATACACCTTTAGCAATCCCTGAAACAATGCGGTTTCGTTTTGGAAAATGGCGTGCGATTGGTTCCATGCCAAAAGGGTTTTCAGCTATGATCAATCCTTTTTCTTTCATATCATGATAAAGCTTTTCATTTTCGGGTGGATAGATCACGTTGATCCCGCCAGCCAAGACGCCAATTGTCCCTGTTTCTATACTGCCAAGATGAGCGTAACGATCAATGCCGCGTGCAAGGCCTGAGATAATAACATAGCCACTGCGTCCAATTTCTTGTGAGATATTGAAAGCAAATTTTTCACCATTCATGGATGAATTTCGAGAACCTACAACAGCAAGGCTTGTTTTAGTCAGAAGATTTAAGTTTCCGATTGTTGATAAAACAGGCGGCGCATCTTCAACAAAACCCAGATTGTAGGGATAATTTGGCTCGCATGCAAAAATGAATTCTCCACCGATTTTATGAAGTTTTTCGATCTCTGATTCAATCTCAGTGATTGATGGAATCTTGAGGCCGTCTAAACGTCCTCCATTTTTAGCCATCTGAGGTAGTCTTTCAAAGACTTGATCAATTGAACCACACTGCCTGAGCAATTGATAGAATGTCATAGGACCAATATTTTCAGTACGGATGAGCCTAAGCCAATTGATTTTTTCGTGATCGTTGAGTTTCTTTTTAACAGGAAACATAAGTTCTCCTTTTTCTTTTTTATGCTTAAATCATCTTTATAAGTATTTTTCAGAAAAAGGAAAGAAAAAAATAATTATTTTTTTTGCCCTATTTTAGGTTCTGTTCCTTTGATCAAACGGCCAATATTTTCTTTATGCGTGTAGAGTATCAATAATGTGATCACAAGCAAGAAGTATGTAAAGTTTTGATCATCTATAAAAAACGAATAGAAAATGGATGCAACAAAAGCAATGAGGGCAGATAGTGATGAAATACGCGTGATGCAAGCTATAAGAACCCAAGTCCCTAGGAGTCCCAGCGCAATTGGCCAATGAAGAGCAATGATAACACCGATGGCTGTAGCAACGCCTTTTCCACCTTTGAATTTAAGCCAAATGGGAAAGATATGGCCAATGATTGAAGCAAATGCACAGGCCAGTAAAGCGAGGTCAAAATCTGGTAAGAAGTTGATTTTTTGCAGCAGAAGCACTGCACATAGTCCTTTGAGAGCATCGGATAAAAGAGTGAGGATGGCAAGCGTTTTATTCCCTGTGCGCAGGACATTTGTTGCGCCAATATTGCCAGAGCCAATGTTTCTGATATCTCCATGTCCTGAGAGTTTGGTATAGATGAGTCCAAAAGGGATAGACCCCAAAAAGTAGCCTAGGAGAATTGCGTAAAGAAATAGCATGATACGTTTCCAGTTGAATGAGAGGTTGTACGAATTAGTCTTGCATAATTTTTCTGCAGAGGAAAGGGTTTTTTCCCCTATTCATGAGTTTGTAATCCTGTTACTCTTTTGGGAAAAGAGAGCAGGTATCAATGGCAGTAGAAGGATTTTATGCGCAATATTGTGAAGATTTGATTCTCTCCATTGTTTTTCAAGGTATAAAACAAGGACATTATGTTGATGTCGGCGCGCATGATCCTGATGTTGATTCAGTTACAAAGTATTTTTATCTGAATGGGTGGCGCGGGATCAACATTGAGCCAGTTCTCCGACATTATCAAAAATTGTTAGAGGTTCGGCCGAATGATATTAATTTAAATATTGCTATCGCTGATTCATCAGGAGAAGCCCTTTTTTCAATTTTGTATCCCAAAGGGAGCAAAACAGCAGATGGTCTTTCAACTTTTCATCCAGCCGCATTACCTTCAGTGATTCTTGACCAATTCGTTATAACGCCGATCACGGTTCAGACTCAAAGGCTCGATCAGGTTTTATCTGAGCATCCTTTGGATGCGATTCATTTTTTGAAGATAGATGTTGAAGGCGCTGAACGTGCTGTTCTAGAGAGTATCGATCTTGCTCGATTCAGGCCATGGGTTATGGTTATTGAGGCGACAGAGCCCATGACAAATATTCGTTCCGATCACAAATGGAACAATATATTGATTGAAGCAGGCTATGTGTTTAAGCTATTTGATGGGCTTAACGTTTATTATGTGGCACATGAGCATGATATTGCTCTCAATGATTTGTTTCAAGAGGCTTACGCGCGCATTGTTCATTTAAATCGTGAATGCCGCTTGCTACCTGGTGAGCCTGTGTTTTCTTTTGAAACTGTAAACTATGTTGAGTGTAATTTATGGATGATCCTTTTGTTTTCTCTGGTTTTCAATGAAAAATTATGATAGATTATTGGTTATGATTTTCAATATCTAAATGAATTGATTCCCGAAAATGAGTAGAGATTTTAAAACATTAGAAGAGCGGATTGGTTACCAATTCCAAAATAAAGACATTTTAAAGCAGGCTTTTGTTCATCCGAGTATGATCGGGACGTTGACATCTGCTGTGCCAAAAACATCGAACTCAAAATCGCAAGGCGATAAATTGCTCCCGCACTATTCATACGAAAGAATGGAGTTTTTGGGCGACCGCGTTTTGGGTCTTCAAATGAGTTCTTGGCTTTTTGAGATTTTTGCTCATGAACCTGAAGGACGTCTTGCAAAGCGTTTTTCAGCGCTTGTCAAAACGCAGACACTTGCCTCAATTTCGCGTGAGCTTTCACTCGTTGATTTTGTTTTGCTCAGTCCTGGTGAATTGCAGGTGGGAACGCCTCAAAATGAGAGCTTTCTAGCCGATATTTGTGAAGTTTTGATTGGCGCACTTTATCTTGACGGCGGGATTGATATTGTTCAATCATTCGTCAGGCGCTTTTGGAAAGATATTGTTGAACAGGATTTAAACATTGAGATGGATCCAAAATCGGCATTGCAGGAGTGGTGCCAAGCTTCAAATCTTGGATTGCCAGTGTACGAGACAAAAAAAGTTGAAGGATCTCAACATGCACCTTTTTTTACGGTGTCAGTGAAGGTTCCTGGTTTTACAGAGGTATCAGCTAAAGATAAATCGAAAAAAGCCGCAGCCAAAAAAGCAGCTGAACTCATGATGCTTTCTATTTCTAATAAGGATAAATTATAATGACAGATTCACCGATTCATGATGGCCAAAAATTTGGATTCATTGGCATCATGGGCCCGACCAATGCCGGAAAATCAACCTTTTTAAACCGCGTATTGGGACAAAAAATTGCAATTGTAACGCCAAAAGTTCAAACAACCAGAAATAGAATTCTGGGCATTAAGAATACAGGCAAAACACAAATAGCCTTCTTCGACACGCCTGGCTTGTTTAACCCGAAACGTCTTCTTGATGAAGCAATGGTCGGAACAGCCTGGAATAGTATCGATGGTGTTGATCTTGTGTTGTTTTTCCTGGATGCAACAGAAAAACGGTATTATGGAGCTGAGTTTTACCAAGAGATATGGGATAAGTTCAAAAAATTCCCGGGGAAAATTGCATTGGTTCTTAATAAGGTTGATGCAGTTAAAAAAGAGCGTCTTTTAGAGCTTACAACTGAATTGAATGGTTATTATCCTTTTTTCGCAAATTATATGATCTCAGCTTTAAAAGGCGATGGTATTGATGAGCTGTTGGCTTCTTTAACAGAAAGATTGCCAGAAGGGCCTTGGATGTATGATGACAATCAAATTACTAATTTGCCAAAGCAGCTTTTTGCCGCTGAAATCACACGTGAAAAGCTCTATTTAAAATTACGTCAGGAGCTTCCTTATGCTTTAACGGTGCAAACTGAAAAATGGGAAGATCGTCCAGATGGGTCCATTAAAATTGACCAAGTGATTTATGTCTCTAAAGCAAATCACAAGGGTATTATTTTGGGGCATCAAGGGCAGGGTATTAAGGAAATTGGGCGTCTGGCGCGTGAAGAATTGTCTCATTTATTAGAGACACCTGTTCATCTTTTCTTGTTCGTGAAAGTGAAAGAAAAGTGGGATCAGGATAGAGCCTTGCTTGAAGAGATTGGTATCGATCTCAAGTAGGCTGTGAGAGTTTAGGAGAGTCCAAATGAGTTATGTTGATATTGTTCAGGACATGATACCCCTGACTTTTTACCTCTATCGGTTCCAGGAAGGTCATGAGCGACCTGTTCAGTGTAATTATTATGACTGTTATGCAGATGATATCAATTTACAGAACAAATCTTTGTTTCAAAGAGACATTGTTTTTCTCTCCAAAGATCAGAGGAGATTGTTGCCAGAGCATTTGGTTGTAAAAGGTTGGAAGCATTTTTTTAAAGCCATGACATTTTTTTTGCATGAAGCTGATTATCCGCCTTCAGTGCGATCAACGGAAGGGCGCGGAAAAAGGCCTAATATGCCTGAGGCGATCAGACGTATGCGAGAGCTTGCAACAGGTGGGATGAATTGTTTGCCGGCCCAGTATTTTTTAGCATCTTGTTACCAATTAGCGATGTTTGTGGATAGGGATATTGATCTGGCCTATGAATATAACGTTTTGGCAGCACAGCACAATTTCTTAAATGCGCAGCTGAAACTTGCTCAATTGTATTATCAAGAATATAATTTTCGCATGAAAAAGAGGGTTTATAGCGATACGCTGCTTGAAGTTCAAGAAAAGAGAAACAAGAATGCTGTTTTGATGTATCAGATGCATGTGGCAGATGCCATAGAAAAAACATCGAAGGATCATAATAAAAATATCACACAGATGCAAGATATGTCGGATAAGGACATATTAGAAATGGCTGTCTATTATTACAAATTGGCTGATCAAAATACGATACATGTGAGAACAGATGAAATGGCAGTGATGAAGAGGCTTGCGCAAAAAGAAGCAAGAGAGCGCGATATGTCTTTTCAAGAAGTGAGTCGTAAATCGATTTTAGGTTCAGTTTTGTTTTGTGTAGAACACGCAACATTGGATAATATTTCAAAAATTGTTCAGGTTTGGTTGTATGGGTTTAAAGATTGTTTTATCGACATCTATGAGGATCGATATAATAATAACTTAGATGCCCTTTCTTTAAGAGGAGGAGCTGATTTACTCTACAAAAATATGGATCTTCCATTTGATCTATTACCCAGAGAAACGCTCATTGATTTATTAGAAAAGCTTGCCAGCATTATTCATAAAGCAATGCATTTTGACCCGAACAATCTTATTTCAAGTGAAGAAGAGGTTTTAAAGTCATATCTTGAAGATCTTCCGGTGATGCCCAAAAAGAGTAAAAAGAAGAAAACGCCACCATCTAAGAAAGTGCAAAAACCTATTGTAACTGCTAAGCAAGTGCCATTGCCTAATCCTGTGCAGGTTGCAGAAGTTGTTATTCCAAAAGACATAAAGAAAGCCGCAGCTCCAGTGAAAAAAGTATTGAAGAAAGAAAAAGTTGTTCAGAATGAGATTGCAAAAAATCACCAAGCAATCAAAGATATTTTGACAAAATTGGCAGAGCTTGAGGCAAAAATGCAGCATTATTATCTGGAGAAAAGTAAGCCAAATATGAAAAAGCGATTCCAGGCACTTTTTGATAAGGATGATATGTCCTTTCATGACGTTAACGATTTGCTGATCTATATTGCCGAGAGTGAAAATGGCTCAACAAGGCCTCTTTCAAGTGGGAATGGAATGAATCTTTTAACACTAGGTGAGTTTTCCTGTGGAGGGCATCGTCCTCATCATGGTGAAACAAATGTCGATCGAGGGGCTCTTACCTCCCTGAGGTCCGTTTTATCAAGTCATTATAGTGTTAAAATCCGTGGAGCCAAATTGATTTAAAGGATGATTTTGCTTGCTTTCTGTCTCTAAAAACTTTATAAAGAAGTAAGGAAAAATTAATTTTGTAAAGGCTGAGGAGTAATTATGCCAAAAATTACATTTATTGACAATGATGCCAATCGTATTGATATTGAAGCGCCAGAGGGTCTTTCTGTGCTTGAGATTGCCCATATGAATAATATTGACTTAGAAGGCGCTTGTGAAGGCTCACTTGCTTGTTCAACCTGTCACGTGATTGTTGACCCTAAGTGGTTTGGGAAATTAGACGAAGCTTCTGAGGAAGAAGAGGATATGCTCGATTTGGCATTTGATCTTCAGGCGACATCTCGTCTAGGGTGCCAGATTATTATGTCACCTGAGCTTGATGGGATTGAAGTCTCTCTCCCAGCAGGGACAAGAAATATGCTGAAAGAAGCAAGCTAATACCAAGCGCCATTTTAAAATTCTAATTAGATATTGCCTTAATATCCTATTATCATTCCCGCCTTCTTCATTGTCATTCCCGCGAAGGCGGGAATCCAGTAAAAACGATAGTTTGTTCAAGTGGCGCATTGAGAGATTCCTGGACAACCGCCTTCGCGGGTGTGACAAACAAAGACGTAAAATTGACTTATTAGGACTTATTGTAAATGAAAAACAGTCTAGGCTTTTTAAAGCCGCCATCTGAAACGCGTGTTGTTGTGGCCATGTCTGGCGGTGTTGACTCATCGACAGTGGCAGCGCTTTTGGCGGATGAAGGCTATGAAGTGATTGGTGTAACCCTTCAGCTCTATGACTATGGTGACGCTTTACGCAAAAAAGGTGCCTGTTGTGCCGGGATCGACATTTATGATGCCCGCGATGTTGCTGATAAAATAGGTATTAAGCATTATGTTTTGGATTATGAATCACGTTTTTCAAACGATGTGATGACTGATTTTGCAGATAGTTATTTAAAAGGCGAAACGCCCATTCCGTGCGTCAGGTGCAATCAAAAGGTCAAATTTAAAGATATGCTTGAAATGGCACGTGATCTTGGGGCCGATTGCCTTGCAACAGGGCATTATGTTCAACGTTTTGAGAATGATGAGGGTAGGGGGCAACTATTTAGGGGCGCTGATCCTCAGAAAGATCAGAGCTATTTCCTTTTTACAACGACACAGGATCAATTGGATTATCTTCGTTTTCCGATTGGAGGTCTCACAAAAGACAAAACCCGCGCTTTGGCTGAAAAATATGGATTGTCTGTTGCAGATAAGCCAGATAGCCAAGATATCTGCTTTGTCCCAAATGGAAACTATGCATCAATTGTTCAGAAGTTAAGGCCTGAGGCGATTGTTCCTGGTGATATTTATCACGTTGATGGTCGTCTTTTGGGTAAGCATGAAGGCATTATTCACTTTACCATTGGTCAACGTAAAGGGATTGGTATTGGCGGCATTAAGGGCGAAAGCAAAGATGCAGAGCCTCTCTTTGTCGTAAAGCTTGAGCCAGAGACACATCGCGTTATTGTTGGCCCAAAAGAGGCTTTGCTGCGCAAAAAAGTATTTGTACATGAACTCAATTGGATCGGCGATCCGTTGCTTTTGACGCAAGCTAATGAGTTTGGAGCATCAGCTGACCTTCCGGTTGCGGTCAAAATTCGCTCTATTCAAGAGCCTTTGCCTGCGCGGGTGACAATCTATCCTGATCAGAGAGCTGTGATTGTCCTTGACGCTGAATTATCAGGCATTTCACCTGGTCAAGCGGCTGTGATCTATGATGGTGATCGTGTTTTGGGTGGTGGATTTATCTCAAAGACTGAGTAGTCTAAGATTTTATTGGTTCATTCATAATAATCTGTATAAAAGCATCAAAAACCTGTTGAGAGCCCGGATCTCCGGCTTTGCCTCTTTCTTCGAGTTCGCCAAGTAGTTTTGTTACGATTTCTTGGTGCTGACCTTCAAGAGAAAAAGCAATCCCTTCAGCAAGACTGTCAAGTGATAGATTTTTAAATTGTGTTGCATAGATTTGAGTGAGGGCTTTTTGGGCATCCAGATTCTGATGACTGCTAGCCATATTATAATATTTGATTGCTAAATCCAGGTTCTGTTGACTTTCATATTTCTGACCAAGCCATACTTGCGCTTTTGGATCATTGCTTTCAGCTTTGAAAGTCATTTCTTCTATCAAGAGCCTTTCTTTTTCTCTTTCGCGTTTTTTTAAATCAGCGCGAATTTGAGGTTTTAATTGCTCTAGACGATTTTCCTTTTCACTTGGGCTTAGAGTGCGAGGCGGAATAGGACCATTGAGTCTTTGAGAAATTTTATCATCACTCATGTTTAGATGGTCAATATAACTATCTTTTTTACGAGCAACTAAACCTTGAGAGGTCGAATGTACTTTCTTGTTTTCAGTCTTTGGATGCTCAAGTGTATGGTCAGGTTTGTGGTTTTTTGGACCGGATATAGGCATTATCGCTCTCCTCTTTAAAACTGCTTTTACAGTATGGGCGTATCTACCTAAATTATAGTGCATTAATATAAAATTTAATTCACATTAATATCTTTATAGTAAATTAGGAAGGCACGCTAATAATGCTATGCTTTGGCCTTTTCCATTTCTTTGATCTCTTCCAATAGAGCAGATCTGTCTTTTTGGAAAAACTTTATATCTTCAGAGTCAATCGAATTGTACCAATAAAGTGCTTTATGAAGATCGCGAGGCAGAATGTTACCAGATCTGTAGGATTTAGCGAGTAAAGATTTACCATCTGTTGTATCCGCTATTGTCATCAATGCATCTAGAAAGCTTTCAGGATTTTCAACAGGCACTTCTTTGTTCGCATACATATAGGCGATGAGTTTTGATGCTGTTTTCGAGCCGAGTAATTCAGCTGCCTTAAAATATTTTAAGGCGAGCCTTTTATGGGTATCAGATGCTTCGTCACAGGATCGAAGAGCCATAGCTGTTCTGACCAATTCTTTTACTTTTTTTTCTCTGACGAGAATTGTGATGTTAACGCGTGCATATAAAACGCGTGCAAGGGGAGGTGATTGTTCACATGAAAAATAGTCGCGTGCTTTATAAAGATCGACTTCGAGTCCGTATTTCCCTATCATGTAGGCCAGACCTAGTTCATAAGAAACACGTGGATCTTTTTTAACTGCAGCTATTTCAAGCAAGAGTTTTATATATTCAGCGTGATTTTGATGCTGGGAATTATCATCTTTATAAAGCTCAGCCAGCCTATATTTGGCCTCATCATTCCCAAGGCTAATTGCCTCTTTATAATAAAAAATAGCTTCTGGGATATTTTTGATGATTAAATCTGCATATTCGCTTTTTTCATAATCATTTCCCAGAGAGCAATAGATGTTACCTATAATCTCTCTTTGAGAAGGGCTTGTGACTAGTTTTACTCTTGAGCCGTTTCTGATCAGTGATCTAAAGGTTTTTTCATCATCAATGCTTATGTCAAGTGCAGAGAGATCGATTTCAACAATTTGAGGATTTGTAAGAAGGGCTAAGGCCCCTTTATCGCTGATCTCTCTGACAATATCTGCGCTGAGCTTGAATGTGTCAGCATGAGCAGGAAAAGCTCTGTTGAAGAGATCTTCACCTAATCTTTCATAGAGTTGATTCACCCTCATAAGGTTTTGATGAAATTTAGGATCTGAGCTTATATAGTTGTTTTTTCTGTCTCTCTTTTCAAAGAAACTGAGCTCAAAGATTTCAGTTGTCATCTCACCGAAGTATCGAAGAGCAATATTTGTAAGGAGTTGTTCTGGGGTCTCAAAAGCGATCGCATGATAGCGATCGTCAAAATCCACTTCGTTTGATGTGTTATTTGAATCCATCAAATAATAACGATTCTCACGGAAAAGAATCGTGACGACATGAGCGCCCCTTATCCCTGTTGATGTCGGAAATTTCAGTATTGCCACATTACTTTCTTTCAAGTTTGAGCATAAAGAGCCTGCCAAATGATTGCATAGAAAAGTGCGCGCAGCTGATATGTGAATATTCTGTTTTACCTTGTAGTTTGTGCCTAAAATGCCTTGGATGTTTGTTTGTGAATGAAGTGGAATGTTGCCTCTGTTCATTTTTTCAAGAACGGGCTCAGAAACCCACTCAGAAGCTTCATGGAAGCGTTGCTGCGCATATCGAAACATCTGGAAGAACTGTTTGATGTCATCTGTGAGCAGCATCCGTTTTTCATCTTCAGGTGTCAGGCCTTGCTTATCGCCATCATGATATTGACGGTAATTAAATCCTTGAGGGGGTTCAAAATGAATGCCGTCCCATTCGATAATTTTACGGGCTATGTCTCTATATTCACCAGTTGAGTCTTGATTGTTTTCAACTTCTAATGAGAGCTGTCCATAATATATTGAGAGGCCCTTGCAGTGGCCACGACTCAGGTCGTTCAGAATCTTTTGGATTGTTTCTTCATTGTAGGCAGGGTTTTCTTTTTGTAATCCAGTCAGAAAAAGTTTGATTTTCGCTAGTATAGGTGTTTGTGACAAAATCAAACGGGGGGTAATATCGACTGGTTTGTTTTGAATGGTGCTCTTTTTTTGCCCCGTGAGAAAATAGCGTGCCTTTGAAGAACCCGCATCGATTGCTTGTTTAAAGTAATGAAAAGCTTTTATATATTGACCTTCGATTGTTAGGAGTTCTGCTGTTCTACACAGAGTAGGAACTGTCGATACAACAAGTTTTTCGCGTTTTAAATTTTTAATACGAATTGTTTGAGATGATGGTTTCACCCTCTGAACAAGAGACTTGTCTTTTGAAGGAGTGATGGATGAATCAACAGATAGATTTGTGGCGTTTTGAGGTGCCAAAATAATTTTCGACATAATAATAGTCCTTGAAAAATAACTAAAAAATCAATATTTTATAAAATTTGTTTTTTTATAGCATAAAATAATATTTATTTCAATAGTTATTTGCGATATGAAAAGGATATGGTTTAGATTTTTAGAAATTGATAGTTATTGAGCTCTTATTTTTTGAGCATTTTTAATTTTTTTTGTGCCCATATAAACCCTTGATCAGCCGATATTTTGTAGTGTTTGATGGCTTGACCCCAATAAAATTCATAGTCTGGTGAACCTTTATCTTCTTCGTTCGCTTTTATCATATAGATCTGACCGATGTAAAATTGTATTTTACTATTTTCGGGCGATGCTTTTTTGAAGTAATTAAGGGCTTCTGGATAGTTTTGATTTTGAAAAAACCACATGCCTATTTCTTCAAGAGCAAGCTCGTCGCCTTCGGCGAGGGATTTTCTCAAATGATAGTCTTGCATTTTTCCTGTTGTTTCAGTCGCAAGATTATGATGCGCTTCAGCAAGACTTTTTCTGATTTTGTGGCCCATTAGGGTCGCTTTAGGAGCTGCTTTCATCAGAAAGTAATAGGCCTTGCTGTCTAAAACTAAATTTTTGATATTGATTGTTTTAATATGTTTTAGGCTATTAGGGGGCAGTAAAGTGATGAGAGTCGGATCAGCCGCAAAAAGAAGCTGCATCGTTTTTGAATCAAGTTCATGAGTCACTGTGGAAAAAAGTCTCTCAAATAGATCTGGTTCTAATAGGGTTACTAACTTGTTGAGGTTCATGATCTGCATTCTATGGGTTTCAATTTCAGTAGTTGGATAGAACGTTTTTCTTTTTTTCAAATCAAAAAAGGTTAATTTTGTGGGGCCGATGTTTCTAAATTGAAATTTTTTTACATTAAATTCAAATACTTGGAAGGAAGTGTTGACTTGCTGAGCTAACTCTTCAAGCGTAGCATACGAGAAGGCACTATACTGTGTGCTATATTCTGGCTCTAAAGAGGTATGATTTGAATCGAAATAGTAATATTTTCCATCTCTATAGCTAATTGAAATCGCATGGTTTTCGCCGTCGGCTGCGGGAATTGAAAAAAAGGCAGCATTTTTGTTGGAGAGATAGGCTTTGAGAGTGGGTAAAAAGGGTGTTATATCTCCATTTTTTGTCATGAGTTGATAGGTCTCGGATGTTTGAATACGAGGCCCTAAGATGAGCACCATGTTGCCTGGTGTATTTTGCCCTTTGAATATCTGACTTGAGGCTTCATGGAATGTTTGCTGTTCAAAACGAATAAGTTGGAGGACTTCTTTAAAATCGTCTGTGAAAGCGAGCCTCTCTTGTTCATCTGGCGAGAGGCCTTGTATATCACCAGCTCTATATTTGTGATAGTTAAAACCATGAGGGGGTTCAAAAAGCTCTTGGTCCCAGCTCATCATTTTTTGCATAAAATCATAGTATTCGTTTGACCGATAGCGTGTTTTTCCTGGATGCTTTAAAATGGAGAGCTGCGTGTGATAGATTGCCAATCCATTGCAGTGGCCTTTTTGTAAATCGTTTGCAATTCTATCAACCGTCCTTTTGGCATAAGCATTAGGATTTATTTCATGAAGCTGATATAAAAGCGAGGTGAATTTATGAAGGATAGCATTCTGCCTAATATCAATAGAGTCAATATTGAGTGTTTTGGATTTTGAGGGCTTTTCAGGGGAAGGTAAGGGGGCGAGCCTCTCGATGTCACCAAGCCAAAATTTTGCTTCTCTTGATCCCATTATTGAAGCATCTCGAAAGGTCTGTAGAGCTCCAAGCATATCTCTGTTATCAATTCGCTTGAGTGCGTTTTTGCACATAATGTCAGTTTGTACTTGATCAAGGGCTTGTTGGGCTTTGGTGAGTTTATTTTTTTGACTGAATAGTTGATGAGCTTTTTGGCGAAGAGAGACGGCTTTTTTATGAAATGATTTTCCTTTTTGAACTTTTTGATGAGAAAGGCTTGTTTCCTTTACAGATACGTCGTTGTGAGGCTTAACTCTCTTAGAGCCAGCACCAGTCGTGATTTCTCTCTCCTTAGGGTTTCCAGAAATTTCCAGAAAATCCAGTCCCTTTGGCCCCTCAATTTTGGCCATTCTTCTCTCCATGGTAAGTTAGGTTCATTTTACCATAAAAAGAAAAATTTAGGGAATTTTTATTAAAGTTAATTTTTAATGAAGGTGGAAAAAGCTTCTAATGTAATTGAGCGAAAAAAAAGAGGAATCTGAGATCCCTCTTTTTTGAAAGCTTGATTAGGCTTAGGCTGCAGCTCGTTTACTGCCGCGTCCTTTGAAAGATCCGCCAGATCTAGCGCCATCAAACGATTTACCACCACGTGGTGCAGAGCGTTTCTCGCCGCCAAATGAAGGTTTATTGCCACCGAATGAACGCTCTCTGCGTTCAGCTGGCGTTGATGCGCGTCTTTCTCTGAAAGCTGGCTTATCACCAAAACTTGGGCGATCAGAGCGATCTCTTGAAGGGGAACGTTTAGCGCCGAAAGCAGGCTTGTCACCGAAAGATGGGCGATCAGAACGATCTCTTGAAGGCGAACGTTTAGCACCGAAAGCTGGACGATCACCACGATCTCTTTGTGGTCTGTCACCAAAAGCTGGACGATCACCACGATCTCTTTGTGGTCTGTCACCAAAAGCTGGACGATCACCACGATCTCTCTGTGGTCTATCACCGAAACTTGGACGATCAGAGCGATCTCTTTTTGGCTTGTCGCCAAATGATGGACGATCTCTTGACTCAAAACGATCTGATGGAGCTGATCTTTTACGATCTGATCTATCATCGCGTCTGTCATCGCTGAAGCGTGAGCGAGATCTGTCACCACCTGATGATCTGCGATCATTCCGATCATTGCCTCTGCCGTATGATTTACGTCCAGATGATGATCCGCCTCTGTTGCCTTCATAACGTGGGGAATCAGGTACTGGTTTTGCAGGATCGAGCAATTGTTGAATTGCTTTCCAGAGACGCATATCCGTTGGTGAGATGATGCAAAGAGCAGATCCAGAAGCGCCAGCACGTGCTGTACGGCCAATTCTGTGGATGTAGTCTTCAGGGCATTGCGGGAGATCATAGTTGATCACATGTTCAATGTGTGGAATATCAAGGCCACGTGCTGCAACGTCAGTTGCAATCAGAACGCGGTACTTTTGTGCTCTGAAATCACGAATCACACGATCACGTTGTCTT
>JAGPBS010000018.1 GCA_018063245.1 Alphaproteobacteria bacterium
GTGATATTGTCACTTGTACAATTACATCTCTTCAAGATGCTGGCATTGAAGTTGAGATCACAGAAGGCGTGATTGGCTTTATCAAGAAAGTTGACCTGGCGCGTGATCGTTCAGAACAACGTGTTGACCGTTTCGCTGTTGGTGAAAAAGTTGACGCGAAGATCATGTCAATTGAGAAAAAAGACAAGAAAGTGAATCTTTCAATCAAAGCACGCGAAATTGAAGAAGAAAAACAAGCTATGGCTGAGTTTGGTTCTTCAGACAGCGGCGCTTCTTTGGGTGATATTCTTGGAGCCGCTTTACAGCAGCAAAAAGCAATCGCTGAAGAAAAAGCATCGAAGAAAGGGTAATCTTTCTCTCAAGAAAGACTTTCAGAAAAACAGGGCTCTCGGGCCCTGTTTTTCTGTTTTGTATAAATTACAAAGAGATGAAAGTTCTATTTCTTTCAAATTGAGTATTGGTAAGTAAATTTTTAGTTGATATTTTCTTTGTAGATTATATTCTATAGGCTCATAAATATAAGAAGGACATAATAACATGACATCTCTACCTGTTTCAAAAGATTCTATTCCAGCATCTGAATTATCAAAACAATATCCTTCAAGCATTAAGTCAGATTTAGAAACGCTTATTCCTAAATCACAAGACGGTAGGGATAAATTTTTTAACAATGAGCTCAGGGAATTAACACTGACCCAGGATCGAGAAGTTGCTAAGAATAAATCGGGATATATATCATTGCAAGACTTTCGTAGAAGAGTGGAAGCACATTCTCAAGATCAGGTGCTATCCGACACGTTGGGTTGCGACATCAGTAATCAAGAAGAGCTCACCTCATTTTGTCAAGGTAGTGCTTACATAACCAAGGTAAGGATCACTTACGAAATTGGTGATCAAGGCATAGCACAGCTTGCAGATGCTCTCAGATCCAACAATAGCCTGACAAGTATTGTGATTTGGCAAGGGCAAATCGGAGATGCCGGAGCAAAGGCTCTTGCTGCTGCCCTTCAAGAGAATAGAACACTGAAAGAACTTCTTCTTCCAGCGAATCGTATTGGAAATGAAGGCGCCCAGGCCTTTGCGGCTGCTCTTAAAGTGAATACAACGCTGACAGCACTTAGTCTTTCTGGAAATTCAGTTGGGAATGAGGGTGGTAAATTGCTTGCTGAAGCTCTTGAGGTGGATCAATCTTTGACAAGCCTTAGTCTCTTTTGTAATTATTACATTCATGCTGAGGGTGTTATTGCGCTCGCAGATAGCCTCTTGGTTAACAAAACATTGGTCAAACTTGATCTCGGGAGTAACGAAATTGGAAAAGAGGGCTTGAAAGCGCTGCAAGACATTCAAGCCAAGTATCCCAAAAGAGAGATTACATTAGGTTTCACAGAAAGGGATGCCTGATGACAAAAGCATATTACATTGTACACATAACAGTGACTAACCCTGATGGCTTTGCAGACTATTGCAGCAAAGCTTTTACCTCAAAGGCTTTTGGAGGGGAAATTATTGTGAGAACCGACCAAGCAACCCAAGTGGAAGGTGCATCCATCGGAGATATGCACGTTGTTATTGAATTTCCAACAAGGGCTGCAGCAGAGACTTGGTATAAGAGTGATGCTTATCAAAACATTATCAATCTCCGGAAAGAGAACACGATTAGCAACATTATACTTGTTGATGGTCGCGTTTAAGCAAATTATGAGCGGATCAAAGCCATGAGATGGCCTGGTTCAATTTCCATGCGTTCAGTGACAAAAACCTTCTTAATCGTACCAGCTATACCTGCTCTTATGCGCATTTCCATTTTCATTGCACAAATAAGGAAGAGATTTGTAGTTGCTATAATTGGATCATTTTCTTTTATATAAATAGCATCAATTTGTCCTGACACTGTAGACCATACAAGAGAATTTGGGTCGATTTTACTATAAGTAAGTTTTGCGACACAACGCTCATTCAAGCTCAAAAAGTCAATTGTTCTCGCAAAATAGTCTGGGCCTCTTTGAATGATGTCAGCCCTTGTTTGACAAACCATCATGCTCTCTGGAAAGCTTGGTACAAGAGGTTGCCAGATTTGTACTGCTGTGCTGGGATCTGTAAAGAAAAGACGCATCTCATGATTCGTGCTAGAGAGGTTTTTGATATCCTCAGGGCATAGCTCTTTTACAATTTGTGGAAATGAATCTTTTAAAAATAAAGTCATCGTCATTATGGTCTCCTTTTGATTTTTGGTTAAGCGGGCGCCAGGACGACACATAAGAAATAGTCGGGTTTAATAAAAATGTCAAGAAATCTTCATACTTTTTTTACGAAGTGAGCTCGGATAACACAACGAGTGTATCACGTTGATTCACTTTATCTCCTTGTTTCACATGTATTTTTTCAATGGTTCCGGCGATGGTTGTTTTCAGGATATTTTCCATCTTCATCGCTTCCATTGAGAGGATTCCTTGACCGATTTCAACTTTCTGTCCCTGTTCCACAAGCACATTTAAAATGAGTCCAGGCATGGGAGCGAGGATTATATTCGCGCTCTCCTGGTTCTTTTTGAGGGGGACATTCTGCAAATAGGGTAAAAAACGTGACGGATATATTATGCCTTCAATTTTTTGACTATCGTGATAGAAAACAAAGTGATGACCATCTTGCTGAATGCGGCAGTTAAAAGGGATATTCTTGATCGTTCCTCTCCAGAACGAATCACCCTTTTGCCAATTTGATTTGATTGTCTCAAGCGATTTAAGAGATAATGTGATAGGTGTTTTACGATTGGTAATATAGAGCATATAATCTGTTTCGCCGGGAAATGGATTGTCTTGAAGATAAGTCCAGAGAGCGATAACAGATAGTTCTTCAATGATTTTATCGTCGGCCGGTTTGGTAAACTGGTCTTGCGGAAAATAGGTTGGGATAAAGTGTGTTGATATATCGCCACTTTGAAATTTGGGATGTTTTAAAATGCTGGTTGTGAAATCAAGATTGGTTGATATGCCAGATATCACAGTCTCCTCTAAGCTTTGAATTAGACAGTTGATGGCTTCAAGCCGTGACTTGCCGTAGGCAATGACCTTGCTGATGAGAGAGTCATAATAGACGCTGATGCGATCACCTGGCACGATCCCTGTATCAATGCGAAGATTTTCTTTTGGTGGGATTTTGAACTCTTTGATAAGTCCTGTTGAAGGTGCAAAATTCTGAAAAGGATCTTCTGCAATGAGCCTGCATTCAATCGCATGGCCTTTGAATTGAATATCTTTTTGAGAGAAAGAGAGAGGCTCTTTGAAGGCGACTTGGATCATTTCTTTGACAAGATCAAGCCCTGTTACAAATTCAGTAACAGGATGTTCAACCTGTAGGCGTGTGTTCATCTCAAGGAAATAAAAAGAGCGATTTTCATCGACGATAAATTCGATCGTCCCAGCTGAGTCATAACCAATTGCTTTTACAAGGCTAAGAGCGGCTGTTGCCATTTTTGCCCGCATCTCAGACGTCACAAAAGGGCTGGGTGTTTCTTCAATAAGCTTTTGGTAGCGGCGTTGAATGGAGCACTCACGTTCACCCAAATGAACGATATTTCCATGCTTGTCGCCCAAGATCTGCATTTCAATATGGCGTGGATTGGTGATGTATTTTTCAAGAAAAACACGGTCATCAGCAAAATATTTTTTGGCTTCGCTTTGAACAAGAGGCAACTGTTCCTTCAGTTCAGCGACTGAATTTAAGATCCGAATTCCTTTACCGCCACCCCCGCCAGAGGCTTTCAGTAAAATTGGAAAGCCAATTTTTTCTGCGGCTTTTGTGTAGTCTGCAAGTGTTGCTGACTCAGATGAAAAGCCAGGAACGACAGGGATCTTTTGTTGTTCAGCTAAAGTGCGTGAGGTGATTTTATCACCCATCTGATCAATAGCAGTCGGATTTGGGCCTATAAAGGTAATACCTTCATTTTCAATACGTCTTGCAAAATCAGTATTTTCTGATAAAAAGCCGTAGCCTGGATGAACAGCATCTATTTTTTGCTCAAGGCAAATCTCAATGATACGGTCAACATTCAGATAGCTTTTTGTCACAGGTGGGGGGCCGAGGTAATAGGCCTCATGAGCCAATTCAACATGAAGAGCTGTTGCATCAGCATCAGAATAAATGGCAATTGCTTGGTGCCCCATTTTGATGATGGATTTTATAATACGGCAAGCGATCTCGCCTCTATTGGCAACAAGAATGCGTTTTGGAATGAATGATTTTTGACTCATGTTGCCTCAAATTAATCCCATAAAGAAGAGAGTTTCATGGCAATGCCCATGGAGCCTTTGATCTTTAATTTACCTAAAGTGAAAGCCATCATTGGACTTAAAGACCCGTTCATCATTTTTTTGAAATCTTCTTCTTTCACAGAAATATTACAGTCGCTTTCTTGATCATTTAAGATTTCAATCACAGCAGGCTTTTCGCGTGCATCAATGAAAATGCCGCCATTGTCACCAAAATCAAAAGAGACTCGAGCGCCAAGATTTCCCAGTTTGTCGAGTTGTTTTTGAGCTTCATTTAAAAGTTCCATATCCATGAGGGTGCCTTTCTATTTTTGTTATAAAGGGATGTTGTCGTGTTTTTTCCAAGGATTTTCGAGTTTTTTGTTTTGGAGCATGTTAAGAGACTGCGCCAAGAACTCACGAGTTTGTCGTGGGTAGATCACATCATCTATATAGCCTCTTGCTGCAGCAATATAGGGACTTGAGAACTTGTCCTCATAATGTTTGACATGTTCTTTGAGTTTTTCTGGATTGCCTGCATCTTTTTTGAAGATAATTTCAACAGCCCCTTTAGCGCCCATAACAGCAATCTCAGCAGATGGCCAGGCAAGATTAATGTCGCCTCTGAGATGCTTTGAGGCCATCACATCATAAGCGCCACCATAGGCTTTGCGTGTGATAACGGTGATCTTAGCCGTCGTTGCTTCAGCATAAGCAAAGAGGAGTTTTGCACCATGTTTGATAATGCCGCCGTGTTCTTGACTAAGGCCTGGTAAAAAGCCTGGTACATCAACAAATGTGATAATTGGTATGTTGTAGCAGTCACAGAATCTTACAAAGCGGGCTGCTTTGACAGAGGATTCAATGTCAAGACATCCAGCCAACACCATGGGCTGATTAGCAACAAAACCAACAGGCCTGCCATTCACATGACCAAAACCAGTTATCATATTTTGGGCGTGATTGGGTTTGAGTTCAAAAAAAGTTCCATGATCAACAACAGCTGTGATCAGGTCTTTCATGTCATAAGGTTCATGTGAAGATGTAGGCACTAATCTATCAAGAAAAGCCAGATCTCGATCAACAGGGTCAGTTGTGTCAAGCTGAGGAGCTGGTTTGATGTTTGATGATGGCATATATTGAACAAAATCACGCATGCCGAGAAGCGTTTCGATATCATTATCAAATGACAGATCTGCAACGCCTGAGCGAATGGTATGTGTATTGGCGCCGCCGAGTTCTTCAGCTGTCAGAATCTCATGCGTGACAGTTTTAACCACATCTGGACCTGTCACAAACATATAACTGGAATTTTGCGTCATGAAAATAAAGTCGGTCATGGCAGGTGAATAGACTGCGCCTCCAGCACATGGGCCCATGATAAGAGAGATTTGAGGGATCACGCCTGAGGCTAAGACATTCCGCTGAAAAACTTCTGCATAACCGCCCAAAGAGGCAACACCTTCTTGAATGCGAGCGCCTCCAGAATCATTTATACCAATGAGAGGTGTCCTTGTTTTGAGTGCATGATCCATGAGTCTGCATATCTTTTCAGCATGAGCAACGGAGAGAGCGCCGCCAAAAACAGTGAAATCTTGAGCAAAAACAAAAACAGGACGGCCTTTTATGGTCCCATAAACAGTAATGACACCATCTCCAGGAATCTTTTGTTGACCCATATGAAAATCATGACATTGATGTTCAACCAAGGCTCCGAATTCCATGACAGATCCAGGATCAAGGAGAATGTTAATTCGCTCACGCGCTGTGAGTTTGCCCTTTTGGTGTTGTGCTTTTATTTTTTGCGCGCCGCCACCCTCAAGAGATTGCTGTTTCTTTTCAGTGAGTTGATGAATTTTTGTCTGAGCGATGGGCATGTTACGATTCCAACAAATGATCTTTGTTTCAAGCTTAGCATTAATCACATGAAGGAAAATTTAATTTTTAAGCTCTAAAAGAAAGCTGATAGATCTATTGAATGAGTGACGAGATCTTCAGACCAGATGTTTTTTTTAAGGCCATTTGTTGTAATGAAAGTAAAAAAAACTTGTTTATTGGGTTTAAAATGAGATTCAAATGATATCATTTTATTGGCTAAAATACGTGCATAGCTTTTCTCAATAACATAAGGGTCAGATGTATATTTTATTTCACAGAGTGTAATGGCGCCATCGTCTCTATCAATAATCATATCGATTTCTGCTCCATTTTCTGCTGATTTAGAAGGTGGTGTAAAGCGCCAGCGACTTACAATGCAACCAATATTACTCAAATTTAAAGCATCAATAATTTTGTCAGCATGAAGGTGGCATATATTTTCAAAAGCATAGCCGGTCCAACTATTCCATTTAGAAGATTTTGATAATCTAGACCAATAATCAGCCCCTAGAGGGATGTCATTCCGTTGAACAAATTCTTCTATCCAAGTTAAGTAGAAAAGGCAGTAGGGGTCAGTAAGACGATAATGATGATCTCGGGTTTTTTTCCCGTAGGGTGTGAATTTTTTAATAAATCCAGCAGCTTCTAGTTCGTTGAGTCGGTCTTGAAAACGTCCCCCAGCTTTTTTTTCTAGTTTTTTGAGAAGGTCTGCCATAGAAACGCCATATAATTTGGAGCCTACCTCTTTAACAAGCTTGATTGAAAATTCAGGATTGGTGAAAAGAGAATGAAAAAGCCTGGAGAATTCATTATAAAGAAGGCCATCTTGTTTAAAGCAAAGTTCGTTGATATTTTGTGAAAAAGATTTTGCAGGATCTAGATGATTCAAATAATAGGGTATGCCTCCAATTGCCATATAGAGATTTAAGATATCCTGGTTTTTTGCTTTTATTTTCTTTGCAAGAAGATAAGTTTTTGTTTCAGATAAATTAAAGGGTTCTAAGAGCATGGTGCGGGTTGTTCGGTTATGGAGGCCGCCTTTTGCATTGATCAAGTTATTTATCATCCATGAAGCTGCAGAGCCACACACAATGAGTTTCACATTCGGCATTTGGCTCCATTGTGTGTTCCAGAAATAATCGAGATTTTGCAGTAGCTCCGACTTTGGGCTTGCAAGCCAAGGAAGTTCATCGAAAAAAATGATGATTCTTTTTTGTGGCGAGATTTTTTTGAACTCAAATGTCAAATGATTGAAGGCCTCCTGCCAAGATTTGGGTGGTGTGAAAGAGGTTCCTTTTGGGAGCTCGGGATAAAAGGTTTGAGTAAAGGCATTAATAAAATTAGATAGTTGATCTTTTAAGGCGCCATCTTTAAGCCCTGTACATTCTAAATAGATATCATGAGATGAGAAGAACTCATGAATCAGAAAGGTTTTTCCAACACGTCTACGTCCATAGACAGCAATGAATTCAGCTTGTTTTGATGATAGTATTTTTTGAAAAAGAGAGATTTCCTTTTGTCGGCCGATGATGTTCATATTGTGCCTCATTTAATAGTTATTGCCGCTTATGTATATATTATAACCGGCAATAACTATTTTTGCAACTAAGTTATTGCCGCTTATGTGTGTATTATAACCGGCAATAACTATTAAATGAATTTAAAAGATGAGATTATGCCGCTTGCGGACGTCTGAGATGCTGCCGCCGGAAATGCAAGGCCTGAGAGATATGAGTTTTTAAAATGCGTTCTTGCATTTCAAGATCAGCAAGACTACGCGCAAGGCGTAAGATACGGTGATACCCACGTGCAGATAGTTTAAACTTTTCAGAGGCCTCCATTAAAAAATGCCTTGTTAAGTCATCAAGCTCGGTGATGGATTCAAGATAAGGTCCATCAGCATGGCAGTTTAAAAAGGCTGTGGGAGACTCTTCGTTTGGATGAAATTTTTTGTATCTTTCAAGCTGAATGTCACGCGCTCTCATAACACGCTGTAAAATTGTAGCAGAGCTTTCTCCGCCACTTAAACGACCTAGTTCCATTGGGCTAACGGCAGGTACATCAATATGACAATCGATGCGATCATAAATGGGGCCGGAGATTTTATTTTGATAATCCATACCGCATTTTGGCGCGCGGTTACATGCCAAATCATTATCGCCTAGATGGCCACATTTACACGGATTCATGGCTGCAACCAATTGGATATTTGCAGGATAAGTGATGTGATGATTTGCACGTGACACAGAGATATTCCTAACTTCAAGGGGTTGCCTTAAAGCTTCTAAAGATTGAGGTCCAAATTCTGGTAGCTCATCTAAAAAGAGCACACCATTATGGGCAAGAGAAATCTCTCCAGGCATTGCTTTCTGTCCACCACCAACCAGAGATGCTGTTGATGCTGTATGGTGCGGCGTGCGGTAAGGTCTTTGTGCTAAAATTTTGCCTTCTTGAATTTTACCAGCAACAGAGTGAATCATTGATGTTTCAAGTGCTTCAGCCGGCGATAGAGGTGGCAGAATTGAAATAAGACGCGATGCCAACATTGATTTGCCTGATCCGGGTGGACCACTTAGCAAGATGTTGTGTCCACCAGCTGCTGCAATTTCCATTGCAAATTTTGCGCTTTCTTGTCCTTTGATATCACTCATATCACCTTTCATTGGTTCTTGGAGCCGCATGCTGGCAGTTGGTTGCTCAAGGAGTTGAACGCCTTTGAAGTGATTGACAAGAGAGAGCAGATGTGGTGCTGCTAGAATCTGAATTTCACTTGCCCAAGCGGCCTCAGCGCCGCAGGCTTCAGGGCAAATGATACCTTGAGATTTGGATTGAGCGTGAATCGCAGCAGGTAAAATACCGCCAACTGGTGCAATGGTTCCATCAAGACCAAGTTCGCCAAGAGCGAGATATTGGCTCATTTCATCACGTGGGAGGACGCCCATGATTGTCATTAAGGCAAGTGCGATTGGTAAGTCAAAATGACTGCCTTCTTTCAAGAGATCTGCTGGTGCAAGGTTTACGGTGATGCGCTGAGCAGGCAAAGATAGGCCAATAGCGTGCAAGGCAGCTCTGACGCGTTCACGACTTTCAGCAACGGCTTTATCAGGCAGGCCAACGATATTAAAAGCAACAAAGCCATTGCTCATTTGAACCTGAACATCAACATCACGGACATGAATGCCTTGAAAAGTCAGTGTTGAAATACGAGCAACCATGGAAAATCCTTTTGTGTTTAATGTGATCGTGTGTTTGGTAGAAGATGTTTTTCAACACCATCCCAGAACTGTTTTTCAATCTGAGTTTGGTCAAATTGATTAACACCGCGCAGACCTGTTGGCGAAGTGACATTTATTTCAGTCAGATAGGGACCTATCACATCAATGCCGGCAAAGAAAAGGCCTTGTTCTTTTAATGTTGGGCCAATTGCCTCACATATTTCATGATCTCGTTTTGTCATTTCAAGTTTTTGGCCGATGCCGCCTGCTCTGATATTTGAGCGAAACTCCCCTTGTGCGGGTATTCGATTAAGGCCACCAACAAACTGACCGTTGAATAGAATAATACGCTTATCACCTTTCATAACTTCAGGCAGATATTTTTGAACAATCAGCGGGACATTGCTTAAGCGTGCATGAAGGTCGAGCAGAGCTGAGAGATTTCCATCATCTTTCTTGAGCTGGATGACCCCAAAGCCTCCACCATCATAGAGTGGCTTTATCACGATATCGCCATAGTCTTTTCTAAAAGATTCAATGTCAGATTGTGTGCTTGAAATGAGTGTCGGTGGGATCAAGTCTTTGAAATGCGTCATGAGAATTTTTTCAGGATGATCACGAATTGCAGTTGGATTATTGATGAGGCAAACCTTTCCCTTCAAATGTTCAAGCAAATAGGTCGCCGTGATATAGGACATATCAAAGGGAGGATCTTGGCGAATCATGAGTACATCCATTTCCTCAAGTTGGAGTGTCTGTTTCTCACTCTGTGTTAGGGTGAGTCCATCAGCACTAACAGTAAAGGAAACGCCATGTGCAATAAGGCCCCTTGGTGTTAAAGAGAGGCTTGATGGAAGATAATGAAAAAGTTGATACCCACGTTGACTTGCTTCATAGGCCAAAAGAAGTGAACTGTCCCAACCATGGTTGAGGCTCTCAATGGGATCCATCTGTAAGGCAAGTTTTTTAGGTGGTTTAGAAGATTGTATCATAAGGGCCCATGATGTTCGGTTTTTTATTATTCTTTAACTTACTCAAGATTTCCATGACTTGGCGAATTTCTGTTTTGGAAATCTCTTGTGGTTTAACCTCTTTATCATCATTAAGCAATAGAAATTTTTCAAAAGAGGCAATCGCCTCTTTAAAGCGTCCTGTGTGAGCTTGTAAAAGTCCCAGCTGTCTTTGTAATCGTGCGCTTTTTGGTGAAAAAATAAGCATTAAGGAGAGCACATCAATTGAGATATCTAACTTACTTGCTCTTAAAAGGCGTAGTTTTAAATTATTGAGGAGACGTTGGATGATTTCCTTATTCTCACAAGGTTCAAAAAACTCAGGAATCAATTCTGCCTCAGGGCCTAGGCTCACTTTTATGAGGGCTCTTAGTTCTTCAGGTTTACGGATCTCTCCCTTATGAAAGGGATCAATAATGAGCCTGCCATTTTCATCTTGTAGACGTATTAAAAAGTGACCAGGAAATTGAATGCCTTCCATAGACCATCCCAGCATTTGCGCAGCATAGATATAAATGATGCCAAGAGAAATAGGTAGACCCTTACGTCTATCGATGACGCTTGCAAGATTCGCATTTTCAATCTTATCAAAGCTCATCATATCCCCTTCATATGAGAGCTTTTTATAGAGGATTTTGCTTAGAAAAATGGCTTTTTCTTCAATGTCTAATTCTTTTTGCGGCAGAGCCTCTTGAAGGGATTTTTGAATATACAGCAGATGACTGAGGTATAAAGGTAGGTTTGTGTCTGGCAGTAGATATTTTGAAAGAAGTAAGGCTGTTTCAGCGAGGTTAATCTCAGTGTCGCTGGCCTTGCTGACTTTTTGTAGAATTTTTTTGATATCCGTTTTTGTATAGTTTTTTTCGATATCGTTTCCCAGCAAATTAGGAATCATGATTATCTCCTTCCGTTATGATGGTCTTTCTGATTTTAACCTTACATAACTCACCACATCCTTAACATAGCTAATATTTTTTGCGACATCCATGACATGATCGAGTTCTGTTTGTGTGCGTGCAATTCCTAGAAGATAAACAGTGCCTGCTACTGTCTCAATCGTATAGTTGATGGCTTTTACCTCTCTATCGAATGTCAGCTGCGTTTTTAATTGTGTCGTGATCCAGGTATCTTTGCTATATCCGAAAATACCATCGCTATCCTGGACTTTGATTTCATTGATAACGTCCTGAACACCATCGATTTGCCAAGCAAGACGGGCGGCTTCAACGCGGTGCATCGGGTTTTGAACAACGCCTGTTAATAAAACACGACCCTCAAAGACTTTTGTACTGACTTGTTGGAAAATTTCAATATCGCGTTTGAATAATTTATCGCCTAGTTGTAGTTTAATTGCGGCATCTTTGCCGGCATCTTTGAGTTTTTTATCTTGAGCAACACCGACACCAGCCGTTGCGCCTGCGCCAATAGCCATGGTTGCAGGTGTGCACCCTGATGATGAAAGTGCAATGATTGAGAGGCATAGAGCAGAAATAGTGATTTTTTTAAAATTCATGATGTCCTCGCTTTATAAAAGAGTACCCTTATTTTTAAACAGGTCTTTCTCAAGTTTCAAGGATGTTTTTTAAATGAATCGGTAAAGACCAAGGTCTGATGTAGATGGCATCAAATCGATGATTCAGTCGAACATATCGGTCTTGTCTTGCAATATAAGCTGTTGCAGCGCGTTTGATACGATGAAGCTGTGTTTGGCTGATTGCATAAGAGGCCTCTTCGGTTGTTTGGCGGCTTTTAACTTCTATAAAGCAAAGATCATTTTTTCGGCGAGCAATAATATCAATCTCACCAAGAGGCGATTCATAATTATGGTGCAAAATTTTATAGCCCTTGAGCATGAGAAAGATGATAGCAAATCTTTCCCCCCATTTGCCGTAAGAGTGCCTTGCTTTGATTGATTTATATTTTTTGACCACTAATTTGACTCTTTCAAAGACAGGATGAGTTGATAGATTTCTTTTTTAGAGCGTCCTGTTTTGCCAGAAAGACGGTCTCTAATATCTTTGGCAGGTAAATTGAGCTTTAAGAGCTTTCGAATTTGAAGTTGGAGTTCATCTTCTGAGAGTTTAAACTCATCTTCATCTGCGCCCTTGATCAGCAAAACAAATTCGCCCTTGATTGAATCGCGGCTGGCAAGCTGGTCATGTAATTCAGCGGCAGAGCCAGAAAGGCGTTCTTCATAGTATTTTGTAAGCTCTCGGCAAAGAACAACCTGACGGTTATTGAAGATTGTCCGAATATCATCGAGTGTTTTTAAGATGCGATGTGGTGACTCATAAAAAATAAGAGTTGAATGAAACGATTTTATTCTTTCAAGAACAGATTTCCGCTCTCCTGATTTAGCAGGTAAAAAGCCGCCAAAATGAAAATTGTGGACTGGTAATCCCGAGATTGTAAGAGCTGTGATAAAGGCGCATGGGCCAGGTATTGATGTTACATAAAGATTGTGCTCAATGCAAAGTTGAGCAATCTGAAAGCCTGGGTCTGAAATGAGGGGGGTGCCTGCATCAGAGATAAGTCCAATTGCTGCACCATTTTGTATTTGGGCTATAAGAGACGGTCCAAGTTTTTCTGAATTGTGATCATGATAAGCTAATAGCGGTATTTTGATACCGTAGTGATTTAAGAGTTTGGCTGAGGTGCGTTTATCTTCACATAAAAGCAAATTGACCGACTTTAAGATTCGTAAGGCCCGGAGTGTAATATCTTCGAGGTTTCCAATTGGTGTTGCAATAAGGTAAAGGCCAGCCTTTAATTTTTGCTCTTTTGATGGATCGGTAGGGGGCGTGAGCATCTGATTTTCTCTGAGTCAGTGAAGGAAAGTGTTTATTATTTTATAGTTTACAACGAAATGCTTTTCATTTCATCTATCAAATAGGAGCTTGTGAAGGCTTTTTAAAAATAACGAATGGATGTTATTGTTTTTTTAAACGAATCGCTTCACAATGTAATTTGTGTGATCGTAAAATTTGATCAAAACAGACGTGAGATCTTGTTTTCCATCTACCAAACAGCGTTTTCCAAAAATATCAACTAGGAGAAAAATAATGGGAAAGACTTTTAAATTTGTTGTTGTTATTGCAGCTTGTGCAATGTTATCAGCATGCTATTGCTTAATGCAAGAGCACCACGCACCAGCTCAGAAAAAACATGAAAAAATGCATGATTCAGATTTAAAATAAGATCAGTTTTTTCGACTCTAAAACCACCATGGATCATTCCTGGTGGTTTTTTCTTTGTGAAGGGGCGTCTCTTTTTCTATTAGGGACTTTTTAATTGATTGGGTCCAGAATGAGGGTGAGATAGTTAGAGCTAACTTGACAACAGCTCTGTCATAATTCTCTCAGTTATATAGTTATGAAATGAGGATCATAAAATGCAAACAATATTGAAATTCTGTTTAGCCCTTTTTGTCTGCGGCTTCTTGTCTGGTTGTTCAGCAACTGTTTATGAAGGTGGACGCTACAATAGCTGGGATAGAGGCGATTGGGGTTGGGAACACAATGGCTGGGGCGGATGGTATTGGTATAATGATGACTGGGGTCATCGTAACCATCGTCACCATCGTCATTATCGCTAATAGCTGAATTTTTAGGTGATCTTAGAAACCGTTGTGATGCATCAGTGTCACAGCGGTTTTTTATTTATGTCTTGATTGCAATTTGACATTGAAAGGTTCATAATAGGGACACACATTGTGTCATTTTGAACTGAGGTATGGGGTAAGCTAATGAAACATCTATCAAGAGCGCGTTTTTTTCTGGTTATGATTTGTATGTCTGTCTTGCTTAATGCTTGTCAACCCTATTTACCTTGGGGCAAATCTTCATCTGCGCCTCAAGAACCTAAAAAGAACGATGCTCAGCAAGCTGCAGTGCAAGAACCTGCTTATGAGCCGATATCAAATGCAACTCTTGGGCAAAAGACAAAAATTGGCCTTTTGCTTCCTTTGACAGGTCGTGGTCGCGAGGTCGGTCAATCATTGCTCAATGCATCACAACTTGCTTTATTGGAAAGCAAAGCATCACACATTGCGCTTATTCCGATTGATACAAAAAGTCGTGAAGAAGGTGCAAAGCAGGGCTTCAATCAGTTGAAAACTGAAAATGTGAGTATGGTTATTGGCCCTTTCTATTCGCAAGATGTTCAAGGGATTTCTCATAAAGCTTTAGATGCAAAAATTCCAGTCTTAGCCTTTTCGAATGATACAGTGTTGGCAAGGCCTGGTATTTATATGATGGGATTCCATCCTAACGATCAAGTGCGCCGGATCGTTCATTATGCCTTATCAATTGGCAAGACGAAATTTGCGATTTTATCCCCTGATACGCCTTATGGTCGTTCAGTCACGGAAGGTGCGCGTGAGGCAATTAGGCTTGCCGGTGGTGATCTTGTTGACAGTAAATCTTATCCAGTTGCGATACGTGATTTTACGTCATTGATTCAACAGATGGGCTTTGCGGGAGCAGATCCCGCTGAAAAGAAAAAGCCTCCGTTTGATGCTTTGATTCTGGCAGATAATAAAGATAAATCTGCTCGTATCCTCACTTCATTCCAAGGGCTTAACATTGATATGGGTGATGTGAAAGTTCTAGGAACTGGACTTTGGGATGAAGGAAATAGCCCAGATTCACTTTATGGTGCGCTTTATTCTGCGCCGCCTCTGAAAGAAAAACAAAGTTTTGAGGCCAATTATCAAAAGGCTTTCAAAAAGACGCCGCCAAGATTAGCAAGTCTTGCCTATGATGCAACAGCACTTGCTATTGTCTTGAGTCAGGCAGGAAGCTCACCAGATGCATTTACACCGGATAAAATTACAAATCCGACAGGCTTTGTTGGGATTGATGGTGTTTTCCGATTTGCGTCCACAGGTCAGATTGAAAGAGGATTAGCCGTTTTAGAGATTACCCCCCAAGGTGCGGTCCTGAAAGATCCTGCTCCCAAGAGTTTTTAAATCTCCTGTAGCTCTCTTTATATAGAATTTTAGAGTCTTGCCTATTCTTGATTTGAAGAATGGTGCCTTGTTTTACGCATCTTTTTTCGGGGAGAAGTGAATATAATTTGCATTTTAAATAAAATTGTGGTAAAATTTTTATAAAGTTAGGTGTTCTAACTTTACACTGAATTAAAAATGAGAGTCAACGTACAATTAGGGAGGTTAAGATGAAATTTCTAAAAGTAATGTTTTGTGATGTAGACCATGGAACATTGATGCGACTACCTTTTCTTGGTCATTATGTTGGGTTGGTCGTTTTATCAATGCTTGTTATGTTTGCCTACATGTTTATGATGGGTCTTGGTATGGATATGACAATGATGGTAGGAGGGCACTTGATGCTCTATTTTCTTTTCATGTTGTTTGTCTATTATGGATTCTTTGTTTTGTCCGTTAAACGATTTAGAGATATGGGCATGATGCACTCAAAAATGATGGGCTTGTTATTTGTTTTCCTTGGATACATGATGAATGTATTTCAATATGGTATGCCTATGATGCTGACACATTTCCCGATGCTGCATGATATGATGATGAAATTTCATCTTCATATGGTGTTTTCAGTATTGTTTTTTGTATTAGTATTGATGCTGCTTTTTGTGCCATCAGGCTATATGAAAAAGTAACATAAATATCATTCTGGCAGGGGAGTTGTTAAAATTCTTTTCGCCAAATTATAAGTAAACCCAGCCCGCACTAAGCGGGCTAGGTGCTTTTGGAGGAGTTCGGGGGGCAAATCCTGTTTTCGAGAATAAGGCCCTAGACGCTTTTTCATCGCATAGCGCACAGCCGCTTCATGATCTGGGTTAAAGGTATCATCTTCATCACGGTTTACCTCCTCACAATAGAGTGCATAGGCTTCTTGGATATCTTCTTTTGAGAGAGATTTTTGAGTGAGGTACTGTTCAATCCATCTTTTTGATTTGCCGCTGGCAAAACTGCTGCGTATTTTCATCAAGGCATATTGGGTATCATTGAGGTATTTCAAGGATTCAAACTTTTGAATAAGCGCTGAAAGCAGGTTTGAGATTTGATCATTGGTGATTTTATCAGAGAGATCCCATTTTAAAATTTTGCGGCGCATCACCTCTTCAAAATTGGCTTTTGAGCTTGTGTAGCGTTGTAGATAATAGAGTCCTGAATTTTCAAGACGACGTTCAATTTTTTTCAGTGATGGGTTGCTTTCTGGTAATGACATGATGCTCTTTCCCTTTTCATCTAATTCAGTGTATCATGTTTGATAGAAAACAAGAAAGGGTTCATATATGAAAACGAATAAGGGATATAGGAGGGTTAACTGGGTCGGTATCTATACGCTCTCCTTTCGTGAGATTAATCGATTTTTTAAAGTCTATGTCCAAACAGTTGTCGCACCTGTAATCTCGACACTCTTGTTCTATTTGGTATTTCAGCTTGTCATGAAGCGTGCCGCAAGTCCTTTTGAAGATGTCAGCTATCTAGAGTTTTTGGCGCCAGGCCTTATTATGATGAACATGGTACAAAATGCTTTTGCCAATACCTCATCGTCTTTGATGGTAAGCAAAATGCAAGGAAATCTAACAGATGTTTTACTTGCGCCTTTGGGGCCTATTGAGCTGACCGTGAGTTATATGATTGGCGGTATTGTCCGTGGCCTTGCTGTGGGGGTGACGGCGATCTTGATTTTGATGTGGTTTCATCCTTTTCATATTGATCATTTCGGCGCACTCATATTGTTCTCAATTCTGGGATGCGCGATGCTTTCCTTAATGGGGATTGCAAGCGGTATTGTGATTGATAAAATGGATCATATATCAGCCGTTACAAATTTTATTATTACGCCCTTGACCTTTCTATCGGGGACTTTTTATACGATCGATCATTTACCGCAGGTGCTTCAAAATCTTACTCATGTGAATCCATTCTTTTATATGATTGATGGCTTTCGGTATGGGTTTATCGGACATGCAGATGGGTACTTGACTTATGGAATATATATGTTAATAACTATCAATATCATTTTGTTTGTGAGCTGTTATAAGATGTTTGCATCTGGTTACAGGCTTAAATATTGAAGTGTTGGGAGTATTTTTAAGATGTCTACTTTGCCTAAGGTTGTCGAATTTATTCAGCCCTTTCAAATTGAGAATTTGAATTTACGTGGTCGTATCGTTCATTTGAACAAGATTTTGAATCACCTTTTGAATTCACATAACTATCCTTATGCCGTAGCGAGATTGCTCGCTGAAACTGTAACAGGCGCAGCAGTTCTGGCACGCACGATAAAATATGAAGGCCTCTTCACCCTGCAAACATCTGGTAATGGGCCTGTGACTATGATGGTGGTTGAAATTTCAACAGATGGCATGATAAGAGCTTATGCTCAATATAGGCCAGATAAATTGGACAAGATTCTCGCCGTTGCAACACCTGAGGAAGTAGAAACAAGTGATATTAGGACCTTTCTTGGCAGTGGATATCTTGCTTTTACGGTGGATCAGGCAACGAATAATGATCGGTACCAAGGGATTGTTCAATTAACAGGTAAAAATATCGAGGCAGCCATTCAAGCTTATTTTAAAGAATCAGAGCAGATTGATACGGCTTTTAAGATTGGTGTTTCGAGACTTGAGAGTGGTGACTGGCATGCGACAGGTCTGATGCTGCAAAGATTGCCTGAGGAAGAAGATCATTTAATTTCTTCAGATGCGGTTGATGGTTGGCGACGGGCTATGATTTTTATGAGTACATTAACGCAAGAGGAAATGGTCAATCCAGATCTTTCAACAATCGATATATTGTACCGGCTGTTCAATGAAGATGGCGTGAGGATATATGATCCACACCCGCTTTATAATGGATGTCGCTGCTCGCGTGAAAAATTAGAAAATGTTTTGAAGAATTTGCCAAAAGAAGAGCTTGAGCATCTGGCGGAAGATGGTACAATAACAGCAACATGTGAATTTTGTAAAACTGATTATGTCTTCTCCCGGAGTGAGATTGATCAATTTCAAATAAGTCAGACGCCTGAGTTAACAACAAATAAGAAGAGAGATGAATCATGAAAAAACTTTTTTCCATTTTCCTTGCCCTTTTTTGCATTACCCTTTCTGGTTGCGGTGACAAAGAGGTTTATCGTGAGCCTGAATTAAGTTTTAGCCATTTGCCAAAATTCAATTTGGATGTTGCCCATATTTACGTAAAGGATGACACAGGAGAAGAGGCTATCCCTCCATCTTTATCAAAAAATAATTTAAAGCCGATGCCGCATGATATTATTCGTTCAATCGTTGAAGAGCGCTTTGTTGCGCATCATAGTAATCCTGATAGTTTCTTAAGCCTTGAAGTGGTTGAGGAAAAAATCAAAGAAGTGCCAGTCACAGATGACGGGCCAATCAAAGAAGGATTCTGGGAAAAAAATGTCGCAAGCCATTTTGAGCCAAGCTATAAAGCCTATCGTATTGAGATGAGTATAAAGCTTCATGGGATTAATCAAGCGCGTCATTTTGATAAGACATATACGCTGAATGCTTATCAAACACTCCATATCCCAGATAATGCATCATACAATGATCGCAATTTCCGTTGGTTCCAAGCCTCTGAAAAATTGGCGCAAAGACTCAACAAAATTCTTGATGAGAAAATGCCTGAAATTTTCAGAGAGATTTACTTCTAAACATTCTGGGATGATGAATTGACAGGTAGGCCATTTAGCGTTTCTAATTGTGGACAGTGTGATAAAATCTCTTTAATCCGTCCTGGAGTCATAAATTTGGCTGGAATGATCAAGGATTTGAGCTGTCCACCAAGACCTGTGCTTGCAGGGGCAAGTTGAACCGGCGTCATTGATTTTAGGTGTTTTGAGAGAATATCATGAGCTGATTTTTCTAAGTTAAAGATCTTTGTTAAATGCTCTTGTAGGTTTAGCGGGGCTAAGGCATCATCTTTAATGATCTTTTGAATTTCTTTTAGTAAGTGTAATAGATTATGTTTGGAAAAGCTTTTTTCTTTAGCTAAGGCGTCTAATTTCAATCGAACGCCCCATAGTTTTTCGGCTACTTCAATTTTTGATGAGTCTTTGGTATTTGCTGGGAGCTCTGATTTAATTTCAAGGAGTAGATCGTATAGAGAAATGTGCGAAATATGAGTGTCACTCGTTATTTTACCATTGAGAACGATGGCAAGTAATTTTCGGACAGTTTCCAGTCTTTCATATTGTTGTTTTTCTTTTTGAGAAGGCCCAATTCCTTTTAGCATTCTTATGAGATGCGCATAGAGAAAAGTCTTGATATCCAGATTTAGGTTTTTGAGATTATGGCCTTTTTTCAAAAGAAAAGATGAGAGCCTCAGAGATACGTAATTTTCAAAAGAAGAGAGATCTAAGCTTTCTAATTTACTGATATGCTTGCTATCAGACTCAAGGATATTAAAAGGAATATTGCCATGCCCACTGAGACCAAGGTGTTTGAGATGGGGCAGATTTTTAGGCATGTAGGGAAGATCGGTGAGATTCCCTGTTCCATTTAGGCTGAGCATTTCTAGATGAGGAAAATATTCAAGGACATTTTGGAACACTGCAGCATCAATGCCATTAACATGATCATAAACGAATGATTTCAAGGGGGGGATGAATTCTGCTTCTTTCAGAGCTGCCAGAATATCTATCAGGATCATATGATCAAAAGGTGCTGGAAAGTTTGAGAGGTTCAGATGTTCTAGTTTTAGGCATGATCTGAAAAGCTTGAGTTGAAAAGCAGAGCAAAGAGCTGCAAATTCTGCCTCTGTTTCTTGAGGGAAGTCTTCTGAATCTTCTATGCTAAAATAGCATCCAGAAAGATCTAATGATTTTAAATTTGGACATTGAAGGAGAGCCTCAAGGATTTTATGATTGAGATTGGTATTTGATAGATTGATATTTTTAAGGAAATCTTTGTTTTTTAAAATTAAACTAGCCAGTGCTTCTTGAGAAGCTATTGTTTCAAGTTTTACATCCGCAAGCTCCAGATGTCTTAGTTTTTTTATTTTAACAGAAAGAATATTAAAAGTGGCTGCACTGAGGTTTTTACATCTTGTAAATGACACAGATCTACATCTTTTAAGATGAAGAGCATTCAATAAATCCCATACTGTACTTGCAGAAAGTTTTGATTGGTTTACTTTTAAAACTCGTGGTTCTGATAAAACTGGTGGTGCTGAAGGTTTGGCCTTTTTTTGAGAGGGAGAGGTTTGAATGTTAGAGCGAGAGGTTTGGATGTGTGTCACGATTTCTTGATCGGTGCTAAAGATAAGAACCTCTGATGGTTTAGTTTTGGTGCGGTATTGGAAAGAGCGCGCTATTTTTGGTGATTGATCAGAACTATCCTCACTCTTGCTTTGGGAGCGTGTCATGACACTTTTCTCTTTTATGTCTAGGCTAAAATCTTGCGCAGGTGCTTTGCGAATGGGAGGTCTTTGTTTGTGATTTTCAGAAGAAGAGACTGATGATGAGGATGAATCTGATGAGGACTGAGCCTTAAAGGACGGTGGTGAATTTGATGATGCTTCTTCAGATGAATCTTCATTAAAGATCGTCCGGAGCAAGTTTTGTAATTTAATATCTGACATGAGCTGCCTCCACTATAAATATCTAAAAATAAAATAAACTATGCAGTCATTATATCATATTTTATGATAAATAAAACAATATTAGTGTGAGGCTTGAATTTTTAGATCTTTTAGGTATTTAGTTGCTCTAAAAGGTCAACATTATTTAGAAATTGTAGATTGGTACAGAATCTAAAGATTTCACGCAAATGGCTTGTCTTGGTATGATGCTTTGCAACAGTCAGAGAGGTTAATTGTTTGCCAAGGCCTGGGATGTCTTTCTTTAAGTGAAGGCCGTCAAGGATGAACCGTAAATTTTTAAATGATAAGGTTGGTATGTCTACTTCAAGGGCTTGGAGGTTGCGGGCATTTCTTAAAAGGAATACAACAAGAGGAAAATCAAGCAGTAGAGGGCAAAATGAGATGTTGAGTTCCTCTAATTTTGGAAAATGCTGATTACATTGTCTAAGGGAATCAACAGTGAGCCTAGGTTGATGGCTAAGGTTAAGGTGTTTAAGATTAGGAAGGCTTGACTTATAAAAAGGCAGATCGGTTGAGCGTCCTGTATTCATAAAACTTAAAGATTCAAGAAGAGGCAGTTGTTTGAAGAGAGATTGAAAATGAGTCACATCTTCATCAACCCAAGCTAAATCATTTAGGCCTATGGCCAGTAATTTAGAATTGGCAATAGTGTGAATATCTGTGACATGAAAGGGGAGTAAAAATGAAGACACATCAAGAAATTCTAAGCTAGGGCAAGAGGTGAAGAGTGTGGGGAGGAAATTAATTCTCATTTTCAAGAAGCTAAAAAAGGCTTCATTTTCTGTGTATTTATGTGCTTTTCTCAAGATAGCTAGATCTTTTTTAAAGGCCCTGGCCTTAGGGTCTGTTGTCTTTTTCTTATCCATGTTTCCTGGCAGATGCTTTGCCAAAGCATCTTTAAAGGCCATGATGACTTCTGAAGATGTTAAATTTTTATCTATTGGCTGATTTGGGTAGATAGACTGCATAGTTTCTGAGATTGCGATAAAGATTTCTGGAATAGGGTCTACATATGTATGCTTATGATGAAGACTATGAAGGCGATTTATTGTAGAGTCCGACGCAAGACAATTTTTGAGTGTGTCATCTGTCAGTATGAAAGCTTCTAGGGTGGCGTGTGAGAATTTCTCGGTTTCAAAGAAGTGACTATAGTCCTTTTCGGCAAACGGTAAAAAGGAGAGATGCTGATGAAAAAACAAGACCATTGACATATCGAATGGCGATAAGTTTAAAGATGACAGTTTTTTTTGAGAGATTGAAAGAGCGCGCCACTCAGGAGTAGAAAATGTTCTAAATTTCATAAGGGCTTGCCAATCGTTATCATTCAATTTTAAAGCGGCTCTTTGATCTGACTTTGTATAAAGATGCGTGAGGCGGTCCCATGATTCTTCTGGTAGAGATAATAAGTTGTATTGGAACGGTGTTAGATTTAATTTTGTTAGTCTTTCATTGGCTGATGTTATTTTGATTAATTCCTCAAGATCATACTTTTCAACAATCACTTCAGGATTATTATAAGTCCAGAGCTTGTAGACATCTTGCCACCTCCAGTGGGGTAGATCTAATTCAAACATCTCTTCTCGAATTTTCTTTTTTAAGTCCAGCAGAACTTCCCAATTCTCAGTAGGTAGATTCACAGCCTCTCGAATATCCGGATTCTGTCTAAATTCTTTAAGCGCTTGCCACTCTTCATCAGAAAGAGCGACAGAATCTGATGAGGCGCCTAGATTTTTAAAAGTCAGCAAATGAGCCCATTCTTCTTGTGAAAGATGAAGCGACTCTAAACGACAGACAAGCTTGATAGATTTTTTAAGGCTCTTGTTTAAAAGGTGTAAAAGGTGTTGATCAATGCAGGTTAAAATACTATCAAAAAAATGTGATGTCATTTTATCGTAATGAAAATTGACATTTGTGAGATTCAGGAATCGTAATTCGGAACACTGCATGATGGCTTGTAAAACACTGTGATCCAAATTCTCACTATTGATAAAATTTAAACTGACGAGTGTTTTACGATGAGCAAGAATCAGGGCTGCAATAGATTGATTTACATCGCGATGATTAAAGTTAAGGTTTGAGAGATCCAGATGTTTAAGTTTACGACTTTCTGCGGTGATCATGTTAAAAGACTCTGTATTTAAATTGGAGCAGCCATCTAAAATAAGAGCTCTGCATTTTCTTAAGGCGATATGATTGAGCATCACTTGAAGCTGTGATGCACGTATTTCTGATCCTTTAAAATCAAGTTCTATAGGGCGGTACTTTTCTGAATCTTTTAAGCCATTGATAAAGTTCTTGATGTCCTCAGGAGAGTTAAAAGAGACTGCTCTCTGAGATTGTGAACGATGATGGAAAAGCATTCTGCGGTGATTATGATGAGATCTATTGTCTCTGATTTTCGTGGATAGCTTTTCCAACACAGAGTTTCCTCTGTTTAAAGAGGGTGATGACATCAGGTTCATTTTGGATCCTGTCCGTCGACCCATGGGCGGTGTTGTGGGAGGGGAGCCAGCCTTGGTTGGAGAGTTTGAAGAATCGGGGGTTGATGAACCCCTGGAGCCTCTATGAAAGATACTATCCTTTGGTGGTGAATTAGAAGGCGATCCATCAGGTGTTCGCATCGGACGAGACATGATTTTGCGACCAGTTGTCGGGCTTTCAACGTGAATAAATTGACTGGGTTCTTTTTTTCGCTTGAGAGTGGGTGATCGCTTCTGAACAGATTTTTTGCGAGGTTCGGGTGATCCTGAGTTTTCATCCATCTCAAATATGGGTTCAAGGTCATTTTCTCCAGAGGCCTTGATTGCAGTGGTTATTTTATTTATAAATACCATGACAGCTCTCCCTTGCATGCAAACAAAAAACCATTCTTTATCGTAAGATAAAAAAGTTAAAATAAAAGGAGTTTTTTGAAATTGTTAATTTTAGAAAGATAGGCTAGTGTTGGCTGGGTATTATTTTTACGCCATCCATTTGTGTAGAATGATTTACATGAGCCTCAAAGATGAAGTGCCTGCCACAGTAAGGACAATCGATCTTGCCTTTATCTGTAAAGGTTAAATAAACTTGCGGATGCCCGAGAGGGCCTTGTCCACCACTGCAACTAAAGGTTTTATCTGGTAGGGTAATTGTTTCAGTTTTTTGAGCCACAGGACACCTGTCTGTTGATATATCTTTTTCCTAAATTATATGATTTTACATGGTTTGAGAAGTCTTTTATGATAAGGTTTAGAAAGAATAAGAAACAAGAGATCATTTATGACAAACCCCGCGATTTCCATCGAAAATCTGACCAAATATTACACTGATCAACAAACAGGGGAAAAGTATTTGGCGTTGGATCATGTTAATCTTGATATTCCAAAAGGCTCTATTTTTGGGCTTTTAGGACGAAACGGGGCCGGAAAATCAACATTGATCAACACACTTGGAGGTCTTGTTCAAAAGACAGAAGGTAAAGTTGTCGTTTGGGGGCATAATATTGATCATTCCATTAAGGAAGCAAAGCATTCAATAGGGATTGTTTCTCAGGAACTTATCTTTGATCCCTTTTTTACGCCAGGAGAGATTCTTGATTATCAGGCAGGGTATTTTGGTATATTGCCTAAAGATAATAAAACAGATGAACTTTTGAAAGCAGTTGAGCTTTATGATAAAAGAGATGCTCATGCGCGGACACTATCAGGAGGGATGAAAAGACGCTTGATGGTTGCAAAAGCGATGGTCCATTCACCGCCTATTTTGGTTTTGGATGAGCCGACAGCTGGTGTTGATATTGAACTGCGTAAAAATCTTTGGGTCTATATTCGTGAGCTTAATAAAAAGGGGACAACGATTATTTTCACAACTCACTATTTGGAAGAGGCAGAGGCCTTGTGCGATAGAATCGCAATTCTAGATAAGGGCAAAGTGATGGTTTGTGAGCCAACGAAAAAGCTTTTACACATGATTGATAAAAAAATTATTCATTTAAGCCTATCAAAACCATTAAATGCTGCGCCACAAGATTTTGAAGGGGCTTGCCTGAGTTTGAAAGATGAGACAACTTTGACAATCAAATATGCACCCTCAAAAACAAACGCCTATGAGGTTTTAGAAAAAGTGAAGACTCTTGGCATCATTCCCAATGATATCACAACCGAACAGAGCGATCTTGAAGATGTATTTTTGGAGATTACCAAAAAGAAAACCTCTGCGTAATAAAGGAAAAAGTTATAGGATTAATCTGTAAACATCGTCATGGTCACTAACTATGATTTTTAGCAGATAACCGTCATTCAGAGCCACCTCCTTAAGAGGTGGCGTGGAATCTCATCTAATTAACAATTGAGCACAATTTTTATTGAGAGACTGCAGAGACTCCACGGGCTCCTGCTGGAGCCCTCTGAGTGACGGTATTTTTAACTCTTCGTCAACGAATTACGTGACCTTTACAGCAATGATGAGCACATATACCGCCCTTATTGACGATTGAAGCGATTATATCCACCAGTCTAAAAAAAGAGCCTTAGGCGGCTCTTTTTAGGAATGTTTCAAGCTTTTCAGTTGCTTCTTTGTGGTCAATATCTTCCACTGCAGCGAGTTCTCGTGCAAGGCGCTCAAGAGCAGCTTGGTAGATTTGACGCTCGCTGTAAGATTGCTCTTGTTGACCATCTTCTTTATGAAGATCGCGAACAACTTCTGCAATCGAAACAAGATCACCAGAATTGATTTTTGTTTCATATTCCTGAGCTCTACGGCTCCACATAACTTTTTTCGATTTAGAACGGCCTTGCAGTGTTGATAAAGCATCTTTGATGCGATCTTTGCTGCTGAGTTTACGTAAGCCTGATTCTTTTGCTTTGGTGACCGGCAGTCTTAGGGTCATACGATCTTTTTCAAATGTAATAACGTAAAGAGTGACTTCCATATCAGCAATCTGATGTGTTTCTACGCCTGTAATACGCCCAACGCCGTGAGCAGGATAAACGACAAAATCACCTTCAACAAAATCTGTTTTTTTACTCATTTAATTTCATCCCTTTTAAAAGCGCGACTCTCTCTCGCATAGCCTCACCCTAACATGAGAGATAGTAGTAAACGTGACGATCATGATATAAATATCGGCAGTTTTTGTTAGAATGTATCTGTTGTTAGGACGGATTAGTATATTATTAATACAATATTTTTTGTTCAAATGAAAGAAAAAAATGACATTGTGTCATAATTTTGTTGATTTTCTTAGATTTTTGCGTATGGGGGGCATTATGCGGTGTCTTTGCACCATTGCGAGAGGTAAGTCGGCGCTATAAGTTCAAGAGATTTGGGCTTGATTTTAAGGGCTTTGAAGGTTTTAGTCCCTTTAGAGACAATATTATCTTGTTTTAAGAGTCTGACTTGATCTCTTGTTAAAAGAGGTTTTGGGAAAAGCTCAAGGATAGATGCTTCAAATGAGGCAATCATCCAAGGAAAAGGCATGAGATAACGATCTTTTTTGATTGTTTTCAGCAAATAAATCATCAGATCTTTGAATGAGATAACCTCAGGGCCGCCGAGCTCATAGGTCTCCCCTTGAAGGGCAGGTGTGCAAAGAATTGTTGTCACAGCGCTTGCAATATCACCAACAAAGACTGGTTGAAGTTTTGTCTTGCCGCCGCCAATGAGAGGCAAGATAGGGCTTTTACAAGCGAGCCCAGCAAAGAGATTGAGGAATTGATCTTCAGCGCCGAAGACAACAGACGGCTTTAAGATTGTTGCTGTTTTAAAATGTTTGCGGATCGCATCCTCCCCCAAAGCTTTTGTTCGAGAATAGTGTGAAGGTGAGTGAATGTTTGACCCAAGGGCTGAGATATGGATGAAAGATTTGACCTGGTGCTGATGACATAATTCAGCCAGTCGTGCTGGGAAGAGATGATGGATCTCATTAAATTTTTGATGTCTGGTTTCATAAAGAATACCCAAGAGATTGATAACGCAATCGGCGGACGCGACAATTGCGTTCAAAAAATGCGGGTCCCGAACATCGCCAATGATAGGCGTGATCTGTCCAATATCCCCAAAGACTTTTAAGGGCAGGGCTTTTTCGAGGTTTCGAGTGACAACAATGATTTCAAAATCCTTTTGTGCAAGATCTTGAATAATGTAACGGCCAAGAAAGCCCGTTCCGCCGAAGATCACTATTTTTTGAGGCTGAGTCATTGTTTGTTCCTTTTTCAGTCTGCTTGCTGTGGGGGTGTCATTTTAATTTTTGTAATCTGATGGCGGTGACGGTTTAGAATGTCAAAACGGAATCCATAGAAATAGAAAGATTGTCCAATTTTTGGCAATTGTTGTGCTTCGTGTAGAATGAGGCCTGCGATTGTTGCTGCTTCATCATCAGGGAGTTGCCAGTCAAATTCTCGATTCAAATCGCGAATTGTCACCGTGCCATCGACAATGTAACTGCCATCTTCAGTTGGCGTAACGCCTTTGAAAGAGACATCAAGTTCATCATCAATATCACCAACAATTTCTTCTAAAATGTCTTCTAGCGTTACAACGCCCATGAAGGCACTATATTCATCAACAACCAATGCAAAGTGCTCTTTTTTATGACGAAAGGCCTTTAATTGGTCATAAAGAGTTGTTGTATCCGGGATAAACCAAGGCGGCATTGCAATTTTCATGATATTAAGGCTCTGAAGAGTTTGTTCTTTTTCAGCAATTTTAATTTCACGTAAGAGTGTTTTTGCATTGAGCGTGCCGATGATATTATCAGGTTCGCTTCTCCAGAGAGGAAAGCGGCTGAAAGGGCTTTTGAGAACTTGATCTACAATCTGTTGAATAGATTGATCAACTGAAATGGACTCCACATTCTTTCTGTGCTTCATGATGCGATCAACAGTCACATTGTCTAAGTCTAGGATTGAATGGAGCATAGCTCTTTCATCTTTCACAGCATCAATATGGCCATCATCATGCAGTTCAATGGCGCCGCGGAGCTCTTCTTCAGATTGATGAAGCGCCATTTGATCGGTTCTTGCGCCTAAAAGACGCATCAGAAAACGAACAATCCAAGCAATAGCGATTGTAAAAGGCTTTAATATGTAAAGGAGCATTTGAATGATAGGAGCAACTTTAAGCGCTGTCGAATCAGCATGGTGAAAGGCATAGGTTTTGGGCATAACTTCTGAAAAAATCAGAATGACAAAGGTCATGATAATAGTTGCATAGACAATCCCCGCATCGCCAAAATATTCGAGTAGAATTTTAGTCGCCATGGCAGATGAAAGAATATTCACAAGATTGTTCCCGAAGAGAATGGCGCCAATGAGTCGTTCTTTGTCTTTTAAAAGCTTGTTGACAAGTTTCGCTTTGAGATTTCCGCCTTTTGCAAGAGCATGCATGCGTCCTTTAGATGAGGCTGTAAGAGCTGTCTCTGCGCAGGAAAAAAGGGCAGAGAGTACTAACAAGATAACAATAAAGATGATCTCTGGATAGGGGTGATAAGGCAGAAAGAAAAGGTCTTCGATGGTCAGCTCCATAATCTTTGTGTTAAGAAAGAGTCCTTGCCTGATAGTCCTCGAGGGCTTGAAGAATCTTATGAATCATTTTACCAGGAGATACATCTTCACTGTCAACGATTATATCGGCTTGATTATAAATAGGATATCTCTCTTCAATCAGATCTTCGAGGATGTCTTTTGGGTCACCAATATTGAGCAGGGGGCGATGTTCTCTGCGTGTTGTGCGGTTGAGAATGAGTGATAGATCAGCTCTGAGCCAAATAGTCACAGCATGTTTTTTAAGAATATCTCTATTCTGTTCACTCACGAAAACACCATCACCGGTTGAGATAATTTGATGCGGCGTTTTGACAACACGTTTGAGGACTCGTTCTTCAAGAGCTTGAAGTTCTTCATAGCCATATTGTTCAAAAATGTCTTGAATGGTAATGCCTGCAGCGCCCACAATTTCCTGATCTGTATCGATAAAAGGCATGTGTAATTTTTTTGAAAGAAGGCGGCCCAAATGGCTTTTGCCGGCGCCCATAATGCCTACAAGTGCGATTGATTTATTTATTTTCCATTCAAATTCAGTCATTAGGGCTCTTATAGGTTTTTGTTGTTATGCGTCTACTTTACTCTGTCTTTTGTAAAAAAATAGTTTTAAGATGTGAGGCGAATCATTCTACCAAATTTTTTGGAAAATAGATATGCCTCATGAAAATTTTTATTATTTAGATCGTTTTTTAGAAATGTTACTCTCAGAAAGGGGCGCATCGCCTCATACAATTGAGGCTTACCGGAATGATTTATCAAAATATTTTGCCTTTTGTCACGCCTCAAAAAAATCATGTCTTGAATCGGACTTAGAGCATCTACGTGCCTTTTTAGAAGAGCAGCATCAACAATCTCTGTCTGAAAAAACACGGGCGCGCATCACAACATCTCTCAAGCAGTTTTATTTATTTCTCTGTTCAGAAAATTTGATCACTGACAATCCGGCGGCTTATTTAGAGTCGCCGCGCCTTAAAAAAACACTCCCGAAAGTCCTTGATGAGACCTCTGTTGCAAAATTACTTGAGGTTGCAGCCTCAGATCAGACGCCTAATGGATTGAGGCTTTATGCGCTTCTTGAGCTTTTATATGCAACTGGGCTTCGGGTGACCGAACTTGTGAGCCTTCCTTTGTCAGCCTTTCAAGAGAAGGGGCGATATTTGATTGTGAAGGGGAAAGGTCAACGCGAACGAGTTGTTCCCTTATCTGAACCAGCGCAAAAAGCAATCAGTGCATACTTGCCCGTGCGCGGTCTTTTTGTGAATCCGGCGCTTGAAAAAAAGGGAGCTCACTTTTTATTTCCATCGCCTCGATCAGAGACAGGTTATTTAACGCGTCAAGGTTTTGCACAGTTGCTTAAAGAGCTTGCTTTAATGGCTGGCCTTAATCCTGCTGTGGTCAGTCCTCATGTCTTAAGGCATGCTTTTGCAAGTCATTTATTGCATCACGGGGCTGATTTACGCATTGTGCAGAAGTTGTTAGGGCATGCGGATATTACGACGACAGAGATTTATACGCATATTCAACCAGAGCGATTGACAAAAATAGTTGAGGATTTTCATCCTTTGAGTAAGGAGTAATACCAATCGCCAGATTAAATCAGACAAACGGATTTGAAAATGGCGTTGGTAGGAGTGGCGTCCCCGAGAGGATTCGAACCTCCAGCCTACAGATTAGGAATCTGTCGCTCTATCCTACTGAGCTACGGGAACCCATTTATTACTTTCTCATATGTGGTGATTTTTGTAAAGTGGGTCTAGTATTGTTTTTAAGGGTTTAAAATTATGTTGTTGTCACTAATGATGATTTTTGATTTTGAGAATCGTCACTCAGAGCCCTCCTTCAGGAGGGCGTGGAGTCTCTTGGACACAACAAACAAGTGCTGTTTATGTTGATATTTTGCAGAGATTCCACGCCACCTCTTAGGGAGGTGGCTCTGAATGACGGGTTTTTAGGGTGAACATCGCAACAGGTCTGATCATTCTAAATCGCCAAGTCAGCAATTTCTTTGACGAATTGGAAAACGCCTTTAAGGCTTGATTTGCGATCAGGCCAGCTGCGAATATAGACCAGGCGATGGTCAGGTCTTAGTTTGACAAGCCCAAGCTTGGATTGAATAAATTGGATGAGCTTTTCAGGCCTTTTGAATTGATTGTTTCTGAAGCTGATAATGATTCCTTTTGGCCCTAACTCTAAGCGCGAAATGCCAGCGTAACGACAATATTTTTTGAGAGAGATCACTTCAAGTAAATTGTTTACTTCTTCAGGCAGAGGGCCAAAACGATCAACCAATTCTGCAGCAAAAGAATCAATCTCTTCCTCTTCAACCAGGCTCGACAGACGTCTATAAAGGCTAAGTCTTGTTGTTAAATCTTCAACATAGATATCAGGAATGAGAACAGAGGCACCTAGCTGAATTGTTGGCGCCCAATCATGTTGATCTTTCATTTCAACGCCAGGCCTTTGGTGATGTCTTGCTTCTTCAACCGCTTCTCTCAGCATCTCTTGATAGAGTTCAACACCAACTTCTTTGACATGACCAGATTGCTCTTCGCCGAGCAGATTGCCTGCGCCTCTGATATCCATGTCATGACTTGCAAGCGTAAAGCCAGCGCCTAACGAGTCAAGCGTCTCAAGCACATGCAACCTCTGTTTGGCAATAGGGGTTAGAATCATGTTGTTTGGATAGGTTAAATAGGCGTACCCTCTTTGTTTTGATCGGCCAATGCGCCCTCTCAATTGATAGAGCTGGGCAAGTCCAAAGAGATCAGAGCGATGGATAATAAGTGTATTGGCATTTGGAATATCAAGGCCCGATTCAACAATGTTTGTGGCAAGTAAAACATCATAATTGCCTTGATCAAATTCATTCATCACATCTTCAAGTTCAGCTGCAGGCATTTGACCATGTGCTTTGACAAACCGAACCTCTGGCGCAATTTCCATGAGACGTGCGGCCACATGATCTAAGTCTTGAATGCGTGGACAAACATAGTAAGTTTGTCCGCCTCTAAAGTGCTCCCTTAAGATTGCTTCGCGAATGATAAGACGATCAAAGGGCAAAACAAAGGTTCTGACAGCAAGGCGATCAACTGGGGGTGTTGCAATGAGGCTCAGATCTTTCACACCAGTCAGAGAAAGCTGCAAGGTGCGCGGAATGGGGGTTGCAGTAAGGGTAAGGACATGAATGTCAGTTGCGATTTCTTTCAGGCGTTCTTTTTGTTTGACGCCGAATTTTTGTTCTTCATCGATGATGAGAAGCCCCAGGTTTTTGAAGGACAATGAGCTGCTTAAAAGGGCATGTGTTCCGATGATGATATCAACCTCGCCCTTTGCAATGCCTTCTTTTGTCTGTGCCATTTGTTTTGGTTTAACAAGGCGAGACAATTGCTCAATCCGGAAAGGAAGACCCTCAAATCTTTGTTTGAAAGATCTGAAATGTTGGCGTGCAAGGAGAGTTGTTGGCACGACAACGGCGACTTGGCGGTTTGAACTTGCGACTAAGAATGCAGCTCTGATCGCAATTTCTGTTTTGCCAAAGCCAACATCGCCGCAAATGAGACGATCCATAAGCTTTCCAGTTTGCAGATCATTCATCACATCATCAATTGCTTTGATTTGATCTTCTGTTTCATCAAAAGCAAAACGAGCCTCAAACTCTTCGTAAATGCCTTCAGGGACAGGTGTTGGCTCAGCCTTTTGGAGCTCACGCTGGGCTGCAATTTTTAAAAGGGCATCTGCCATATCCATGAGGCGCTTTTTAACGCGCGCTTTTCGGGCTTGCCAGGCAGCACTGCCTAATTTGTCAAGTTGTTGATTTTCAGAGCCCGTTCCATAGCGGCTGAGCAGTTCTAAATTTTCAACGGGTAGAAAAAGCTTATCATCATCGGCATAAAGGATTTTCAAGCAGTCATGCTGAGTGTCATTGATTGTGAGTGTTATGAGGCCATCATAACGTCCTAAGCCATGCTCTTGATGGATAACCAATTCACCGTTCTCAAGCGTATCAATTTCTTGGATAAAGTGATCTGCTTTTCGTTTCTTTTTGACAGCGCGTAAAAGTCGATCGCCCAAGATATCTTGTTCAGAAAGCATCACATGAGTCTTTGTTTCAAACCCATGATCAAGGGGCAAAGACAAAAGACAGATTGCATCTGTCTTCGTTTGAGGCAGATCTTCAATTTGATTGATGTCGATCACATGCGCGAAATCATGTTCTGAAAGCAAATGTTTTAAACGACTGCGTGATCCTTCAGAATGGCTTGTGATTGCAATGATTTTCCCGTCAGTTTGTTTTGTTTTGCAATATGTTTTGAAAGCTTCGAACAGATTGATATCAGGCCTTGTTCGTTCAACAGCAAAATTATAGCTGCGCTGCGCCCCTGTATCGATATAGTTTGTCATGAATTGAATGGGTGCGCATTGTGACAGAAGAGCATGGATGTCTTTATCGCTGAAGTAGTGTTGCTCTTTCGGAATAGGGCGATAAAGTTCTGCACTATCCATTTTTGTTTCAATCGCCAGAGCATCAAGACGTGCCTGATAGAAGTCTTGAATTTGCTCAAGGCGCATTTGTGTTGCCTGGAAGAAATCTGGATCAAGGCTCGTTGTAAAGTGTGAGGGCAGATAGTCAGTAAGCGCATGCATTTTCTCATAAAAAAGGGGAAGCCAATGTTCAAGGCCAATGATTTTGCGCCCTTCTGTCACAGCATGATAAATTTTATCGCGCGGCTGAGGCATGCCAAATAAGGATCTGTAAGCCTCTCGGAACCGGTCAATTGTCTCAGCATTCATGAAAATTTCTGACGTTGGGCCAAGTTGTAAATGCGAGGCTTCATCAAGGGTTCGTTGAGAGAGTGGATCAAAAATTTTGATCTGTTCAATTTCATCACCAAAAAGATCAAGCCGATATGGATTTGGTACAGAAGGCGGGTAAATATCGATGATGCCGCCTCTGATCGCATATTCGCCTATTTCGCGCACTGTTTGAACGCGGTTATATCCATTTTGCTCAGCAAAGGCACTCAAGGCTTTGAGATCAAGAGTCTCCCCCTTTTTGGCATAGAGGCCTTTGGTTTTGAGGTATGAGGGAGGCAGAATTTTTTGTGCAAAAGCATGGGATGTTGTGAGAACCAAAATAGGATTTGTTTGTTTTTTGTCTGCGAGATGGATGAGCCTATTTAAGGCCTCGAGCCTCTTGCCGACAAATTCATTTTTGGGTGAGCTTCGATCATAAGGAAGACAATCCCATGCCGGAAAAGTGAGAATTTCTGTTTTCGGATTTAAAAAAGCAATCCATCTTTCAAAATGAGCCATTCTTAAATCATCCGCGCAAATATGGAGATGGATTTTGTGTGTGGATTTTTCCAGAAGATCGGCAAGATAAAAGGCATCATAGCCTTCAGGTAGGCCATAAATTTTTTGAATTCCCTCCATCGACGAATTCAGAAGATCCGATGATTTTTGTGAATCTGCACACATGTTCACACCTTAAAACGAGTGGATCAGAAGTTCAAGAGGAAAAATTTCCCACAGGCAATCCTTTTTTGTGGTATAAAGAAAGTAAGGGGAGAGATGTGCAACTGTAAAAGTCATATAATTTCTTGATGAAGGGTTGTAAGAGCAATCTATGAATATCGTCATGGTGAGGAGCGACTTGTCGCGACGCGACCATCCAGAAATCTTTCAACCGATCTCTTTCGTTGATCATTCAGGACTGGATCCTCGCGCCTTCGCTGTGCTCGGCTCAGGATGACGGATCAGGCTTGATCATCGTTTTCCAACCAGGTCTCAATTAACGCAATATCTTCCAGATCTTTTGGTCTTGCCATTTTGCGTTTGAAATAAAGAACATGCTCAAGGGTTACAAATGAGAGTTCATCGATAAAATCAGCGCTTGCAATCATCTCAGAAACGGTTGGTTTTTCTGGATCTGAGGGAAATGACTCTTCACAGAAAAACTCAATCTCTTTATCTGGAGAGATAATTTTTTGGACACTATTCGATTCAGAAATGCCATATGTTTCGGCTAATTGTGTCCAAAGTGTTTGACTAACGATGATGTCAATATCGCCGATTGTGCGAAGACCTCTGATCCCCATAGGGCCAGAGCCTGTGATGGCATAGTCTCCATGGGGGAGATGATAAGATCGGATCAAGTCGAATTTTGTCTTATTGGTCATTTGATTCAAGCGTTGTTGTGATCTGTTTGAGCTTTTCGATCATGTCTGCTTTGATACGGAAGCTTGCAGATCTCTCGTGTTTTTGATCATCGGTGCGATGGCTTGCAAAGATGATTTTATGATCACCCTTTTCGGCCCAACCAACGAACCAGCCTTGCTGAAGATCGGTTTGAGCTTTTCGATCAGGGGTAAATTGGTTACCCATGCCTGTTTTACCATGGAGCTTCCAGCCATTGGGGAATGTTTCAAGATAGGTGATATTCTTGGTTATATCGACGGCTTTTTGACTGACAGGCAATTGATAACTGAGAAGTCGTGTTAGGAAATCGATTTGACCTTGTGGGGTGATTTGAAGGGCGTTTGAAATCCATAAAGGTTTTTCTTCAAAGCCTTTTAATTTTGTGGTTACTTTATTACCATAATTGAATTTTTGGATATAGGCATGGAGCTTATCTTCTCCCATTTCGCTCACGATAAATTGGGAATACCAAACAACAGAGTTTTTCATAAAACTTTGTGGTGTGTGTGGTTGCCTCCAGACCTCAAGCCAATCTTCATAGCCTTCTTTGAAAGGTACTTCTGGATGGGTCTCATCAATGAGGATGCCTTCGTTATAGCCCATGAGGCTTAAGGCGAGCTTAAAAGTTGAACAAGGAGGAAAGCTGATCTTACAATTGCCTTCTTCAAGAAGGATTTTGTCTCCCTCTTTCACGAGGTAACAGTTGTCATCGGCAAAAGCAGGGGTGCTAAAAAAGAGTGCCAAGAGGGCAGGTATAATAAGTTTTTTCATAATGCTCGTCCTTAAAAAAATGTTTTTAATTGGGCAAGGGATTCTTCAGTGCCAAAAGGCAGGTTAATGCAAATAAGACCAGAACCTTGCATTTGGTTTTCATCAGACTTTGAGAAAAGGATCTCTTGATGCCAATATTTCGGCAGATTAGCACTCTCTAAGAGTCTTGTCAATTCGTGATGATGAGCAGCTTTTAAAATGGGATACCAGAGTAGAATGGTGGCCTCCGCCCATTTGCGATGAAGTTTTAAGATGAACTCAGCAGCCTCCTGATATTCCGTTTTGACTTCATAACTTGGGTCAATAAGAACAAAACCACGCCGGGGCGTTGGCGGTGAGAGAGCCAAAACCCCTTCATAGCCATTTCTTTTGTGGATGTGAATATTGGGAGCATCCATGTTTTCTTTGAGCGCTGCATATTCTTGAGGATGCAATTCCATCAAGATGAGCTGATCGAAGTCTCTGAGTGAGAGCTCTGCAATCAAAGGGGAGCCAGGATAAAAATCAGGGCCAAGATCATATTTCGTTTTGGCGAGAATCTTGGCATAGGGATGATCTTTAGGTATTGCCATCTCATTGGTGAGCGCAATAATGCCTTTTTCAGCCTCGCCTGTTTTGAGTGCCTCAGGTGCGCTTAAATCATAGAAGCCACGAGCTGCATGGGTTTCCATATAGGTAAGAGCTTTGTCTTTTTCAGTCAGCTTATGGAGCATGATTGAAAGTGCCGCATGCTTATGAACATCAGCGAGGCATCCTGCATGGTATGAGTGCTGATAAGAGAGCATTTATTGACCTGAGAATTCAGCGGTGAGGCGCTCTACGGCTTCATCTTCGACTTTTTCAAAAAGCTTTTGTGTTGGCTTCATCACATGGCCTTTCTTGAAATAGCTAAAGTTGAGGCCTTCTTGCAAAGGCGTATGAGCGAGGTTTTCTGCAGTTGGATCGTTCAAGATGCCCAAAATCTTTTTGGCAGAATCAGGAATAATCGAGTGGCTTGTGATTGCAAAAAGACGCATCAGATGCACGCAATGAATCAGAATGTGCGATGCTTTTTCTGGGTCCGTTTTCATATGCGACCAAGGCTGAGCCTCGGTAATATACTCATTGCCAAGAACCCACAGCGCTCTTAAAGATTGAAGTGCATGGCGGAATTTCATATGAGATAGGTGTGATTCAATCTCTTGAGTCAGGTGAAGTGCTTTTTGATAGAGATCTTGATCAATGTCAGCAGGGGTGAATTGATGCGGAATGGTTGCCTCAAAATATTTCTCAAACAGAGACAGCGCCCTGTTACAGAAATTGCCAAGAATATCAGCCAAATCTTTGTTCACGATGGCTGCAAAATGAGCAAAGGTGAAATCGGAATCTGATGTTTCAGGGCAGTTGGTCATCAAATAATAGCGCCAATAATCAGCAGGATAAAGTTCGATCGCTCTGTCTGTGAAAAGGCCGCGCTTTTGGCTGGTTGAGAATTTTCCTTTTTCATAATTGAGCCAATGGAATCCTTTGATGTAATCAACTTGATGAAAGCCCATGTCGGCACCAAAGAGAACACCCGGCCAGAAAATTGCATGGAAGGCAATATTGTCTTTTGCCATAAATTGTGTGTATTGGACATTGTCAGAATTCATCCACCACTCTTTCCAAAGATCAGGCTTGCCGATTGATTCTGCCCAATCCATTGTGATGCTTATATAGCCGTTTGGGGCATCGAACCAAACATAAAAAACTTTGTCTTCGAAGCCTGCTTCAGCTACAGGGATTCCCCATTTTAAATCGCGCGTAATGCATCTGGCTTGAAGCCCTTCGCCAAGCCATTTCTTTGCTGTGCCTTTCACAAGATCAGGCCAGTCTTTCTTTTCAGCGATCCAATTTTCCATTTTGGTTTGAAGTTTGGTGAGGTCCAAAAAGAAGTGCCTTGTTTCTTGCAGTTCAATATCTTTGCTGCCGCTGATTGACGAGTAGGGATTCAGCAAATCTTCTGGTTCAAGAAGTGTTCCGCAGCCATCACACTGATCACCACGTGCTTTTGCAAAGCCGCAGTGAGGACAAGTGCCTTCGACATAACGATCCGGTAAGAAACGTCCATCAGCGTGCGAGTAATATTGGTGAATCGCCTTTTCAAAAATAAAGCCATTTTGCTTCAGGTGCTGGAAGATCTCTGTTGTAATCTTGTGGTTTGCAGGCGATGAACTTCTGCCGAAATGGTCAAATTCAATATCGAATTTTTCGTAGATCGATTTTTGCAATTCAAACATATCATGACAATAGTCAGCAATTGGCCTTCCAGCTTCCGCAGCTGCGATTTCAGCTGGCGTTCCATGCTCGTCCGTTCCGCAAATAAAGAGAACATCTTTTTGTTCTTGACGTAAGAATTTTGCATAGACATCAGCGGGCAGAATAGAGCCAACGAGGTTGCCTAAATGTTTCACCCCATTAATGTAGGGAAGAGCGCTGGTAATGAGATATTTTTTTTCCATGAGAAAGTCCTTGTCACTTATGTTAAAATTCAATGAGTTTATTTATACAATAAGTGAAGAGGTAACGCTATTGTTTTTCTGAAGTGGTTTGAAACAGTGTGTATGTAAATGATCTTAGTTAGAAAAAGGTGATAAATGATGAATTGGATATAATTGGGTATAAATGGATATTTTTCTTGATATTGGATACGAATCGGATATAATTGGGTATAAATGGATATTTATAGGTAGTCAATGTTCCAGGTTAAAAACATCACAATTACAACAGAAATCCTTAAGTTTATAAGTGAGATAGACGTATTTAAAGGTAAATGGCAGGCAACGCAGGATTTGGCACCAGATCGCTTAAGTAGCTTGAAACGTATTGCAACCATCGAAAGTGTTGGATCTTCAACTCGTATTGAAGGAGCAAAGCTTACTGATGAGCAGGTAGAGCGCCTGCTTTCTAAACTTGAACAGAAATCGTTCACAACCCGTGATGAGCAGGAGGTGGCAGGTTATGCAGATGCCATGGATATAGTTTATGGAAGTTATGCTCAGGTCTTATTAACTGAAAACCATATTAAACAATTACACGGAATCTTACTGAAATATAGTATTAAAGATGAAGAACATCGAGGTACATATAAGAAGATCACTAACCATGTGGAAGCATTTGATGTTGATGGGAAAAGCCTCGGTGTTGTTTTCCAGACGGCCACTCCCTTTGAAACGCCTTCGATGATGCGAGAACTCGTGGAATGGTATAATGCTCAGATCAATGAAGAAGCTCAGCATCCGCTGTTGTTGATTGGTGTTTTTGTCGTTGTATTTCTGGCCATTCATCCCTTTAAAGATGGGAATGGCAGGCTGTCACGCATTTTGACCACTTTATTATTACTGCGTGCTGGATATTCTTATGTACCTTATAGTTCTATGGAAACAGTTATTGAAGCGAATAAAGAAAATTATTATTTGGCGCTGCGTAGAACTCAGCAGACGATACGTGCTGAAAATCAGAATTGGGAGGCGTGGTTATCTTTCTTTTTAAAAACAATGGTCAGACAAAAAGATAACCTTGCTCAAAAAGTGAGAGAGGAGCGTTCTTTACGCGACATGCTGCCAGCCCTGTCACGTAGCATTTTAGAACTAGCTCTTTCTCGTGGTGAGATTACCGTGCGTGAAATGGAAAATGTTACACAGGCCAATCGTAACACAATAAAACTGCATTTAAAAAAGTTAGTTGAGCAAGAATATTTGGCAGCAGTTGGTAAAGGGCGTGGTTCATTTTACAGGATTAAATAATCACCATTCTGCAGATAATAGCATTTTCTCCATTATCTGCAGAGACAGGGTTTTTGTGTTGGGTTGCCTTATGAAAAATTTTGAATGACTAACTGTGCCCATTACCTGTCATTCCCGCGAAGGCGGGAATCCATTAAAAACAATAACTTAATTTAGGTTTTGTTGAGAGGTTTCCTGGATCCCCGCCTTCGTGTACAGACCGGAGACATAGGTAACGAATGTGCGGGGACATAGGTAACGAAAATTGATAAACTTTACGGCAAAAATGGGAGATCTAAAATGCCGTGGTTAGCAAAAGGAGTTATCGAAGT
>JAGPBS010000019.1 GCA_018063245.1 Alphaproteobacteria bacterium
TTGGTATTCGCCCAACACAAAAAACAGTTGTGACCGGTGTTGAGATGTTCCGTAAGCTTCTTGATCAAGGTGAAGCTGGTGATAACATTGGTGCGTTGCTCCGCGGTACAAAACGCGAAGACGTTGAACGTGGTCAAGTTCTTGCAAAACCAGGTTCAATCACACCACACACAAAATTCAAAGCAGAAGCTTATATTTTGACCAAAGAAGAAGGTGGACGTCACACACCATTCTTTACAAACTATCGTCCACAGTTCTACTTCAGAACAACAGACGTAACCGGTATGGTTCACTTGCCAGCAGGCGTTGAAATGGTTATGCCTGGCGATAATATCGCAATGGAAGTTGAATTGATTGCTCCAATTGCTATGACTGAAGGTCTTCGTTTCGCGATTCGCGAAGGTGGACGTACAGTTGGTGCAGGTGTTGTCGCTTCAATCGTGGCGTAAGGATAATTTTCTCAGCGTCATTGCGAGGAAGCCGAAGGCTGACGTGGCAATCTCACTCAATACAATAGATCGCCACGTCACTACGCTCCTTCCCCCTTCGCCAAGGCTTCGGAGCGACAGGCGCGATGACGGTTATCACTTCTGATACTTAAATAAAACCGCTACAGGATTTGCGTCTTGCAGCGGTTTTTATTGTGACGAGTCTATAAGCCAAAGTTATATAACATAAACGTCATATTCTTGCTTATTATCTCTATTAAACCCTTGAATCCATTCATACTGAGGCTCATTAACGTCAATATCAGCCTGGCGCAGAAGATAAAGCATCAATTCAAAAATATTAAGTCTGTTCGTCAGAGCCATGGACAAATACGCGTCAGAAAGCCTGAAAGTTTGCATAACTCGCACTTTTAAATCGTAAGGCAATATCAACCAGACCTTTGATAAATGACCACCAACGAGAGCTTCATTAAAATATCGGAATGCCTTTTGCATACTTTTTTCTCCAACGCCTCTTGCATAAAGTGAGCCAATTTCCAATAGCATGCTCTGATACTCATCAAAACCCTGCTGAGCGCCTCTCATAGAGAGATCATCACGAGCACCACTATCAAGAGCTCTTTTAGCATGGAAAGCAAACATCTGAATATCACGACAAGGTCTTCCAATCAAGTCTTTCGATGACACATAACTCAGAAATGTATCAACGGAAATATCTGGCTCTTCTTCTACGAGAGAATGCAAACGCGCTTCAGCTTCCCTTCGCTGATCTAAGTCTCCCATTGCAATCGCATCCTTAGCAGACGAAATGAAAGCATCGCGTTTTCTAGCCTGCTCTAAATCTAAAGACAACTTCTCACTCAAGAACATGAGAAGTTGCTCAGGCGTCATATGATCATTTTGATCAATTAACACAGAAAACAATTCATAGAAATCGACAGACTTAAGGAATTTCACATAAACCATGGCGGGCATTTTCCCGACACAGCCCTCTAAGCTCGTACCCCTTATAGCCAAATTGTAGTACTCAGATGCTTTCCTGAACTTTTTTTCTCCGACGTCACCAGTTACATAGAGAGAAGCCACTCGCGCTTGAAGCTCGCGATAATGACTCACTGCCTTAATTGCTTCAGGATGATCTTTATCTATGGCAAGTTTAAAATGATGAGCCGCTTGAACAAAATTCTGTCTTTTTAAAAAAGAGACTCCCTCTTCATAATTAAATTGAGCATTTCCCTGTTCACCCATTTTTTGAAAATAATTCCAAGTGCGTGCAAATTCAACATCCCTCTTTTGCTCATTGACAATATCGATATCAAGCTTCTCACATAACAATAAAAAGAGATCTGACCCAGACATCATATTTTCTTGTTTAGACTCATCTTGGGTCAACAATAACTTAAGGATATCAGGATAGTTAGCATGTATGATTAATTTTTGCCTGAAACTCTGAGGTAAAAATTCCCAATTTGATTCTAAAACAGTCCGTCTCATCGCAACGGAACAAAAATGAAAACACTTACTCATATCTCTTTTACCAACCAGACCAGTCCCATAAAGAGACCCAATTCTGGCATATAGCTCAATATATTTAGGCTCAGGATAAGAGGACCTTAAATTCGAATGAACCACAGGAATAGCGTTATAGCTACAGCCCTCATCCAGAGCAAGCTTATAATGGTAAGCAGACTTTATTAAATCACCATCATGATAAAAATTATTTCCTGCTTCGAGATTCTCTTTAAGACTAAAAAGTTGCTCTGGGCGATGAGCAGGCAAAGGCCGATGCTGCTTTGGCACAGTGACAGCAACAGGAGACTTTTTAGGAACAACTGGCGGAACAGGCTGCTTTTTTGATATAACAGGCAATGGCCTCTTGACAGGCTGTTTTAGCAATGGCGCTCCTTGAAGCGGCGGCACAACAGGAACCTTCTTGGCATGTGGCGCAGCTACAGCCTGCGGCACAGGCGATGGGGCTTGCTTTGCTCCCTGCTTTGCCTCTTGTTTAAGCTTAAGCTCTTCAATTAAATGACCAGCTGATTTCTTTGGCATGTCACCTTTAATACCTGACATTTGTCTCTCCTATTCTCAAATTCATTACTGAAATTAATTTCAATATTAAGCTAATTATTTGATTTATTATACGATAATGACAATAAATTGTCAAGTGACGTCAAAGAAAAAACCGCTGCAGGATTAGCGTCTTGCAGCGGTTTTTTTTGAAAAGAATCTTTCAGAGCAACAATGACTCTCTGAGGCCCTGCACTGCAGGTGGCTGTTCCGATCCTTGCTCATATCCAACTGGACTAGCGCCATAGGTCTCTCGCAATTCAATTGGGCGCCCTTTGTCTTTCTGATCATTCTCTTGCTGAACTTTATGAAAGCTCATTGCCATCTCACGGAAATTATAAATCAGCGCTTCTGCTAACTTCACATCATTCCGGATATTAATTTGCGTTAAAAACACTGTCGATCTCATATAGAAAGCATCAAGAATCTTAATGAGATCTTGTACTTTTGCCTCAGATGACTCCCTATCTAAGGAAGCCTGTAAATGAACAAGTATAGTGCGCGCTTTTTCTGTTTCATTAAAGCGCTCTTCAGGTTTTTTCGCCTCAATTGCCTCGATAGCATTTTGAATATGCTGCGCTGCTTTTGAAAACAAAAGAGCCGTGCACTCAGCGTTGCCAATCGCAACTGTTGTATTCATCTGATAGGCCTTATAAGCAGTTTTGTTCATATTTTTGTCTCCTATGGGCAATATTAATTTTTATTAAAAGCCTTTAATTGTGCTTTCAGACTTCGGCCTACATTTTGAACACCCGCAATTCTTTGTTCAACAGCAGTATAGGCTTTGATACGTCTATCCTCTTCACGTTCTAGATTTCGCTTTAACTGCGCATTCTTGTCTTTTAACCGTGTATTCATTTGCGTGATATTATCAATGAGTTGATCGATTGTACTCCTATTCGATTGTGAAGCTGGTTTTGATGGATCGACAGCCACAATCAATGGCGGCATAATATTCGCACAAATCTGAGCTGCAACTCCTTGATCAATCCGAATCGTCCCTGTGAAAGTTGGCGGCGCTTCAACACCTGTATAGCTTACAACAAAATCCTTAAAATATTGACTCGCAGCATTTCCATTCAAAAATCCATCTGCATCAATCGTCACAGCCTCTGTCACTGGGGCGCCTGAAATTGTTGCTTGAAATTCTCCAGCTGTTGGAACGCCTGCTGGCGTTGTTGCTGTCACATTCACGGTAACCGTACAATTTCTAAGAGCAGCTGGAATGATGTCTGGCCAATCTAACATCCTCAAATACGGCGTAGAAGGCACCGCATTCATCCCGAACATAATTTGAACACCATCAAAATCAGTCAAAATTTTCTGATTTAAAACATCATCGGCAATCTCAATTTTTCCATCCTGATCAATCGCAAGACCAATTGTATTCAGCTCAAACACACCAGCTGCTCCCGCGCCTCCGTCTGAAAATATACTGGCTGACATATCTGTGAAGAACTCCAAAAATGTGCTCTTTATATTTTGATAAGCGTTTTTAAGCGTTATATCATTATAAAGAACAGCATCTGGTAAATGAACCCAATTATCATCAACAGCTGTCTGGTCTTTATAGAAATCGACAAAATCATTATAAGTATCACGCACCGCAACGATGGCATTTTTGACCGCCAAATAATCATGATCAATATTCATTGTAATTGGATGCGCTGCATCAGCAGACAAAAGATCCAGAGTCACATTATCAAACAGATCTGTAATTTTGTTTGTCGGCCTATAGATTGTAAAACCGTCATATAAAAGCTCGGCTGATAAAATTGTGACTGTTGCGCCAGAATTCGCAAGACCTAAATCAATCAAAACAGAAGCTGTTGAGCTTGCTGCAACATCAATCACTTCACCTGTTACGGTCTTTGATAAGGCAAATCCATATGAAACAGCATCCTTTTTAACCAATTTTGCAACCACATTTGTGGTGCTCTGTACCATATTAATGGCTGCTGTAATGTCTGCAATTGTTTGAACTGTTGTCAAAGCCAGTGTCTCATTTCCTGACCCATCGGCCTTTGGAATCACCAAATTACCATTCACCGTTATAGGCACTGTTGTTGTCAAAGGAAAACTCACACCCGATGTAATCCGATCATATGTGGCCAGACGATTGATTGTGAAAATAGATTGACCAATTGTTGCACTATCAGCCGTACTCACCGCCACTAAATTATTTGCATCCACTGAACTATTCGTTGTCAGCTCAGTGCTTTTTTTATTGAACACATCTGCATTGCCTGAAAATATATTTGGCTTGCGTAAAGGCTTTAGAGCTACGTTCAACGTCTGAAGTTTTGTTTTAAGGGTAGTATAGGCCATAATCTTTTTCAGATTATCATCAATCTTGGTTTGATTCTCATCAATCGGCTTTTGTTTAGAAGCCATCTCGGCTTTGATCATATCCTTAGAATTAATATTATTCGGATTGGTTGTCATCGTGGGCTTGCCCGTGACCGGATCATAAGAAGCTGTTAATTTATTGACACCAAAACCCGACATTGTATTTCCCCACATCAAAATTAACTTACGCAGAAAACGATAAAATAAACAATCTATAATGTCTTTTTACTTATGAATATTAAGAATTTTTAAGACAATAAACCCCTATACGCTTTCTGTACTATAAACAGAATGCGTTAATTCGTGGGGCAAGTCAAGTGAGCAAAGTGCAAAAACGACCTTACACCAGCCAAACACTATAAATAATGTTTGGCATTAAGCTGTGATTGCAACGCTAGGCGCTAGTCTTTCTTTAAGCTCTTGCCTTCTTTCCGCAACAAACTCACGATAAACAGCCGGAGGAATCTCCTCAACTTCGTGATTAGCTTTATCAACCATCAATGTCACAGATATTCCGCTTTTTACATCATATCTAAAAAACGGTACGTTCGACTTTGTTGATTTCGCAAGCTTTGTCGTTGAAGCATCAGGCGTTGTTGTCGCAGCAGCTGGGACAACTTTGTCTTGTTTTGCATAAACAGGCGCTTTTGTTGAGAGATTTTTTGCCGCCAAATCAGGACTTGGAGACATCGTTACTTGTGGTGGTTGTATTTTGATATCAGACATTTTATTTTCCTTTCAATCAGAAAATCATACTTTTAAGAGTTTGGCATATGCCGGCCCACTTTAAAATGAACCGGCAAAACCAAATAAGCGACTACTGTAACAATTTAGCCAATTTTTGTGGCTGCATGTTTGCTTGAGCTAACATTGAGATGGCAGCATCAGCAAGAACACTATATGTTGTATAGTTAATTTGCTCTTGCGCCATGTCAGCATCATAGAATGTACTCTTAACAGCAGATGAGTTCTCAATCAAAGTAGCGAGGTTAAAGCCAACGAAGTTAAACCGGCTTTGAATCGCACCCAAGTCAGCTTGTTGTGTCACAACTGTACTAATTGCAAGATCGATTGCATCAGAAGCAATTGCAGCACTCGCTGGTGTTGCCACAGTAAGACCTGTTAGATTAAGAGCAGCAGCAGTTGCTGGTGTAAAGTCTAATGTCACAACGTCTGTTGATTGTCCACCAACTTGGAAATCCATTGAAATCCCTGTTCCTTCTGTCACATTGATTCTCAGTGGAGTTGCAAGTGATGTAGCTAAGTCAAACTGTGTTGCACCAGTACCATTTGCACCAAGAGTGATTGAAACACCATTACTAAAGCTATGTGATACGTCAGTAGCACCAGTAACATCAGATGTCCATCTATTCCCTTTTTGATCAGACAATGTCAAAGTACCAGTTGTTGCTGTTGCTGTAACATAGCTTAAATAGTAAACACCTGCAGAAGTTGACGCACCAACAGATGTTGAAGCAATCGTTGTTCCGTTGGCATCACCATCGCCAGAAGCTGATGTAAAGCGAGCTTCAGCACCACCAATTCCAAGATAACCTTTAAGCTTTGTTTCAATCGCAGCAGCTGTATCAGCAGCAAGAACTGCACCAGCTTCAGATGTCAAAGTAATACGGTTTGCAGGATTGGTTGTACTCACCATAACAAAGGCAACTTGACCTGCAGCACCTGTTGCTGATCCAACATAAGTTTGATCACCAATTGTTGCTGACAGTGTGAATGTTGATCCCACTTTTGTAACAGATGCAGAAACTGCTGATCCTAAAACCATACCAGACATTGTTGTTGCAGTTGTTGTACCAAAGTTTGTTAGAGTTGCACCTGTGATCGCAGCAGCGACAGAAGCTGTTGCTGTTGTACCTGTACCAGCACCACCTGTCAAAAGAGACGCACCATTGAAACGTGTTTGCGTTGCAATATCATCAATTTGTTCAACAAGGTTTTCAAACTCTCTTTGAAGGTAAGCACGTTGGTCAGCTCCGAGAGCACCATTGTTTGACTGAGTTGCAAGTACTTTCATACGTGACAACATATCACCTTGAAGTGATAAAGCACCGTTCGCAACTTCAATCAATGAAGAACCTTGTGATGCGTTAGAACTTGCTTGGATCAAAGCTGCAATATTTGCACCCAACTGTTTTGCCACAGCATTTGACGCAGCATCATCAGAGGCTTTAGAGATTCTTGAACCACCTGATAATTTTGCAATCGCTGATGCAGCTCTTGTTGTGTTTGCTTCTAAGTTTGTACGAGCTCTTTGAGCTGATATGTTTGTTAATACGGAGTTACCCATTTTAGTATCCTTTCGCTTTTTGCGTTTAAACATCAGAATTCATTCCCGATGTTGTTTCGTCATGCCCCTCAAATGAATTTATTTTTTTAAGACACCTTCTTCTCATACCTTCCTGATATTTAAAGAAGCTCTCTCTCATTGCAAAAATCGTGCCACGAATTTATGTTATTGATTTTTATGAATTTATAAATTTGATAGGCAAAAATGTCCCGGCAAAATATGCCGATTTTAATGAATGGTCCGGCAAAATATACCGCTGGATTTAAGATAATTTCTCTTTTTAATGACAAAAACAAATCATAGTGCTATAACCATTTGAAGAAATTTTTTATTTTTATACGGAGAGATAAATGAGCCATTTAAGACCTTACAATGATATGTTGCAAGTCAGCTATTTCACAGACGCAGAAGCAGCGTCCATACACTGCGGAGAGTTCAAACTTTTCACCGTTAGGCCTGAAGAGCAAGTATTTTGGACTCATCTCAAAACAAATCATGCCTCTCAAGTGCGTTCTTTTCTAAACAATCGCTCCTTAACCGCTCGTGATGTTTTGAATTTAGCGCAGACTTGCAAATCTCTTTACAACCTCATCCAGCCCCAGCAAAGCTTTATCAGGATCCTAGATTGCTTTCATGGAAAGGCTCTTTTACAAATCATCAAAGAAAATTCATCCCTGCAATTTCCACTTATCTTCTTCCAGATGAAACCAACCGGTCATGAACATTTCAATGCTCCCCATTTAGATTCCTTGAGTGCAGCCATTCTTGAAAAGACAAACCCTTACTTAAAAGATATGCGCTCTGTTTGCATAGACAGAAACCGCTCTCTCTGGGATGAAAATATTTTTTCCTCATTCGATAGACTTTATCGGACAGTTTCTGAGATCTATCTTGAGAAGCTCGATTTACTGACTCAAGAAAATTGCGATTTGATCATGAGATATGTTCCTCAGCTCACCTCTGTCTACGTTTATTATGGCGTTGACATTCGCCACCGAAATCAATACCAATCTGCCTTACAATCCCTTCTCGCAACTGAGCTTTCTGAAAAGGCCAGGCATCTTCCCTTTACTTTTCAATTTTCTGACGAAGAGCTGGCTCCTGAAGAAGCCATTTCACTCTTCAATAAATTTCCTAAACTTAAAGCTATTGATTCAGCTATTAACCTAAAAGATCAAGCTCAATTCATTCAATATGAACAAAATTTGGGTGAGCTCTCCTTCGTAAGAGACATTTCCGTCGACAATGCGGCTCCAGACATGGGCTGGCTCTCCTTGATTGAGAGATCAGACCTCACAACAGTCAGATTTCAAGAAACGCTTTCTGGAGAAGAAGCGCAAGCCATGAAACTGATGTTAGAAAGACTGGATCCGTCTGTTCCGTTAAAGATATCATCTACTGTCATCAGAACAAAAGTCAGCTTCCAAATACAAACCGAGTCAGAGAAAAAATGTCAAATTCACTATACAATGCTTGGTAAACTGGATAGAAAGTTCGCTGAATTGAGAAGACAATTCATGGCTTTAAAAGAAGCTCAGACGGAAGAAGAGAAAGTTCCTCAACAAGCACAAGATAACCAGACTCTAGAGAATTCAGGCTTGCTTTCTCAACTCTTTCATGCAGTGAAAAACATCAGCAGAACTGCTCCGAAAAAAGTCAAAAAGCCTCTTGTGACGAACCCAATTCCTGACCTTATCACATCACATACTGCCACCTCGCTAAAAATAGAGGGGAAAAGCGATAATAAGCGTCATCCAATCTCACCACTTGATGAAACACTGATCGCTCTATCTCAGCAATTCCCAGCTCTCTCATCCTTAACGGTCAAGGGCTTTATCGGCTCAACTCCAACAGATCGAGACTCTGTACCATTTTTTAATAACCTTACACGTTTAAAACTGCATAGTGTTCACCAGTTTAGAACCGAAACACTTGACTATTATTTTCATTCCATGCCTTATTTAGACTCATTATCTATCAAGAACTCAAAAACACATATTCTTGCTGAGATCAAAAGATCTCTGCCGAATCTAAAACGTGTCAATCTCTGTCTTTTTGAAATGACATCTAGATCTCTGGCCTTATTCTTAAAACAAACGCCAAACCTTCAAACTCTTGTTCTGCATACAGGCAAAAAAACAACACTCACAGATTTGGACTTCAAGAGAAAGGGAGCAACGCTCGACAGATTAGAAAGTCTTCAAATCCACTCACTCGAATTCATCAATTCCGAGCATGTCTTGAAAGCTATTGCTGACTTACCCAGCCTCAGAAAATTGGTGATATCGCATTGCAAGATGATCAAAAAAGAGGATTTTCAAGCGATTCGCGAAAAAGCTTTGGTCATCAATCCTCAATTGAGAATGATGAATGCATGATGAACCGGCAGGGTCACCTCATGAAAACCCTTATTTGAAAGTTATTCTCTCTTTTGTCATTCCGGCACTCTCTTTTGTGATTTCCGCGACCTGTCGGCCTAAGCCATTATCGCGTCGAAGCATAGCGAAGACGGATGGCGTAGGAGGAAATCCAGAAAAAGTAACAATTCGTACGTCATGCTGAATTTATTTCAGCATCTTGTTGAAATAAGGATGAGATCCTGAAACGAGTTCAGGATGACCAAGAGTTGTGATACCAATTCCTAAAAGTTTACCTTATAAGAAGGCACTTTTTTATTGAAACGAGAGAGCACTTCATTTGTCACATCCATTTGATCATCGCCCATAATCACTTGCTGTGCAGGCAAGACCAAATTGGCACTCTGTTCAATCTTGACTTCTTTAATCACATCCAGAAGCTTACTCTCAACATCTGTACGGGCTAAATTAAAAGCTTCTTCCAAAATTTGACGGTTCTTCTGGAATTTTGTATTAAGCGCCACCATACGCTCATCAAATTCTGCCTTTTTCTTTGCAAAAACGTCTTGCGACAAAACTGTTCTCTGACGCAGCAAGTCTTGCTCTGTCTTTTTAAGCTCGCCTTCTTCCACTTCAATCTCTTTCATGAAAGCCGCTTGCTTATCATCAAATTGCTTTTTAATATCCTTGCCAACTGATGAGGACATTAAGACGCCTTGAACATCAACAACAATAATTTTAGGCATGCCTTTTGAAGACGTCATCTGTGATACTGCTGCAGGGCTACGATTCCCCAAAATTGACCCTGTGTTATTTTCTTGTTCCGATGGGTTTGCAGCAGGAGATTCCTGCGCTGCTTCAATTGAAGTCAATTCTGTATTGAGAAGCGCCTCTTGAGGAGCTGGCGTTGATGATTGACCTTCTTCTTTTGGTGCTTCACTCTGTGGTCCCTTTTTCTGGAAAATATTCTCCGCTAAGGCAGTCTGACTCATCATAAAGGGGATCACAGCAGCAAAAGAACAAGCCGCTACCAGGAGTTTTGTTTTACGTAAAACGTTGTCCTGAGAAAGTGACTGAGATTCATTAAGCAGTTTATTTTCTGTTACAGCAATCGACATTTACATTTCCTTTCTAGAAACTAGATGAATAAGTTAAACGGAACACTTTGTCTTTATCATAGCTTTCTTTCACAACAGCTTTGGTAAATTCAAGACGGATTGGGCCAATTGGCAGATTCATCGATACAGCGGCACCAACTGCAACACGTGGTGATGTATCTGTGTAGAAGCTCTCACCTGCAACAGGCTTGTCTTCAACTTTACCAAGACTTCCCATGTCAACAAACAAGTGACCTTTTACACCAAACTCTTCAGGCAATCCAATCGGAGAAGATAACTCAGAACTGAAACGATAGAACCAGTTACCACCCAAGGCATCTCTTGTTTTCTTATCGCGAGGACCAAGACCACCATATTTAAAGCCGCGCATATTATCACCGCCCATGAAGAATCTGTCAGCCAATCTTACTTTTTGACCAATACCTTGAGTATGACCACCTTCTGCCAAAAAGCTCAAGACAGCTTTTTCATAAATAGGGATAAAGTAAGCAGCTCTGGCTCGATGTTGAATATAACGAACATCACCACCAACACCAGCTAAAGCCTGATTCAAAGAGATATAGTACCCTTCTGTTGGATCCATCGGTAAATCTCTACGATCATACATAAAGTTATGACCCACGATTGACACAAAACGGTCCCCTTGTTGTGCTTTAATAAAACGTGAGGCATCATGTTTTACATCGGTTACCTTCTCATAAACAATAGAGTAATACAGCGTATGATAGAGATATTCGGTCAATGGATAACCAACCCTAAATGTAGCACCTGTATTTTCTTCAGTAAATGAGCTCTCTTTTGAATTATCTGATTCTGTTCTGAACAAGTCAAACCCAACAGCCAACTCGCGATCCATAAAGTGCGGCTCCGTAAAACTAATGCTGTAATCCGTTTTACGTTTACTTAAACGTGAATTAAGAGCCAAGTCTTGTCCGCGACCCAATAGGTTGCGCTCACGCAAACCAACATCAAGCAAAGGACCATCTAGCGTTCCATAACCAACACCAAACTTAAAGCTACCTGTTGATTTTTCTTCAACATTCACATCAACAACAGATAGATCTTCTGCAGTGCCTTCAGAGGTCTCAACTTCAACTTTCTCAAAGAAGTCTAAACTTTTAATGCGGCGCTCAGATTCATTTAATCTGGCTTGATTGAAAGGATCGCCTTCAACCATCTGAATCTCACGACGGATTACCTTATCAAGCGTTCTCACGTTACCATTAATATTAATCCGTTCAACGAATACTTTTGGCCCTTCTTCAACCAAAAAGGTAATATCGACAATCTTTTCTTCAGGATTTTTTTCAATCCGCGGATGAATATCAACGAATGCATATTGCTGTTCACCAGCGGCTTCCGTTAAAGCATTAATTGTCTTATCAATTTGATCGCGGTTATAACGATCACCCGTTTCAATGGTCAAAACCTTTTTAAGCGGCTCTACATCCAACTTACGCAAATCAGTTTCGATATCAACATTCCCAAACTTATATTTTTCACCTTCATCAATCGTAAAGGTCAAATAAAAGTCATTTTTATCAGGTGAGAGTTCTGCAACAACAGAGAGCACTTTAAAATCAGCATAGCCATGATTCCAGTAAAAACGACGCAACATTTCTTTATCTGCCTCAACGCGGTCAGCATCATAAATATCATCGCTTGTTAAAAAACGATACCAGCGCCATTCTCTTGTTAAAATAGCCTCTTCAAGTGTTGAAGCACTGTAATTATGGTTCCCAATAAACAGGATTTTGCGAACTTCTGCAGGAGGCCCTTCATTAATTTCAAAAACCAAATCAACACGATTATGGTCAAGCTCAATAATTTTTGGTTCAATCAGAATAGAATAACGGCCTGATTTTTGATAAATATCGACAAGACGCTGAACATCAGCCTGCACTTTTTTACGTGTAAAGACAAATTTTGGCTTTAATTGGATCTCTTTGAGCAAATCTTCGTCTTTAATCTTTTGATTTCCCTCAATCGCGATACGATTGATGATAGGGTTCTCAACAACAATCACACGAACAACTGAACCATCACTTTTCACTTTGACATCAGAAAAAAGACCGCTGTTGTAAAGGCTTTTTAAAGAATCATCAAGATCTTGACTTGAATAATCCGCACCTTCTTTAATTGTCATATAGGCTTTAACCGTCTCAACTTCAATCCGATTATTACCTTCTACATCAATTTTTGAAGCAATCGCTGCATCTGCAAGTGCTGGCACCAAACCTGTCACAAGCAAAGTCGCAAATGTCATCCATCTCAGCGTTTTTGTGCTTATCAAACTATTCATGTTCTTATTTTTCATTTTAAAGACCTACTCAATTTAACCAACTCATTCTTTTTGCCCCATCTCCATAAAAAAAGCAATAGGGAATTCTGACATCTACCCTTTAAAAAAAGACAGGCCCAAAACATCCTTCACCGTTGCATAAATCATCAGTGAAATTAAAAGAGCAAATCCAATACGATAGAAAATATCCATCCATTTTTTATTCAAAGGACGCCCTATAATCCCCTCAATCGCGTAAAAGAAAAGATGCCCCCCATCTAAAACGGGGATCGGTAACAGATTCAAAAACCCCAAATTGATTGACAATAGAGCACTAAACCAAAGCAGCATTACAATACCTTCTTGCGCCACTTGATTGGTCAGCTGCGCAATTTTAATAGGTCCGCCAACATCACCTGAGCCTCTCTGTCCCATCACCAATTGCCCCATCGCGACAACCATGGTACGGGTGACAGAGTAAGTCTCACGAATGCCTTGCCATATTGACATAATCGGCGGATATTTTTTGAATTCAAGACCTGTCGCTTGAAGTCCCAAAAGACCCACTTTCTCTTTTCCACCAAAAGAATTATCAAGCTCAACAGATTTCAATTCTGCTTTTAATAAAACTTCACGGCCGTCACGCTCAACAGCAAAAGTCATTGTTTGATCAGGCTTCAACCGCACGATTTGCTGTAGCTCTTCAAATCTTTCAACCGTTTGACCATCAGCAATCAAAACGCGGTCTCCTTTATGGAAACCAGCTTTTTCAGCTGCGCTGCCTGCTTGAATATCCCCAATCACAGGTGGTGTAACTGGCTGACCAATATACATAAAGATGCAGGAAAAAATCACCACTGCATAAAGAAAATTTGCAAATGGTCCTGCAAATACAACCAATGTTCGACTAAGCAAAGGCTTATAGCAAAAGGCTTTTTCTTTCAGCTCAGGAGGCAAAGCCTCAACAGCATCATCTGGGATCGAAGCAGCATTAGCATCTCCAACCATTTTAACATATCCACCAAGAGGAATAATGCTTAACTTCCACCTTGTACCTGATCGATCTGTCCATCCAAAAATCTCAGGACCAAAACCGATTGAAAAAACATCAATACCAACCCCACAAAAGCGAGCAACGAGATAATGCCCTAATTCGTGGACAAAAACCAAAAGAGTCAAAACAAACAAAAAGGCTGCTATGTTTTCCCATATCCAACTAACCATCTACCTCTATCCTTACCTTTATATTACCAAAAATGTTTACACTTGTGTGAAATTAATTAAGCCCTTCCACAACATATCTCTCTGCAAAGCCCCGTACTTCATCATTCATTGCCAAAATATCATCAATAGATCCAGGTTTTTTGAATGAAAGCTGATCAAGACAATGCAAAATAATTTTTTCAATATCCAAAAACCTAACCTTGCCTGCTAGATAGGCTGCAACCGCAATTTCATTGGCTGCATTGAAAATTAAAGGCTTTGTCTCTTTTTCAGCAAGACACTCCCAGCCCTGCTTTAGTAAGGGAAACTTTTCAAAATCAGGTTCTTCAAACGTGAGTTTGCTAAATTGAGCCAAAGAAAGCCGGTTCACACCAGACTCGACACGATTCGGCCAACCCAAACAATAAGAAATCGGAACGCGCATATCAGAGGGTCCTAACTGGCATAAAATCGAACCATCCTTATACTCAACCATCGCATGAATCAAAGATTGCCTATGCACCAAAACACGAATCAGCTCAGGCGGCAGATCATACAAATAATGCGCCTCAATAATCTCAAGCGCCTTATTCACCAATGTCGCGCTATCAACAGATATCTTGGGACCCATTTTCCAGGTTGGATGCAAAATGGCTTGCTCTGCTGATTTTTGAGCCATCTCATCACGGCTCAAAGCATAAAAAGGCCCCCCTGAAGCCGTAATCACAACGGAATAAATATCTTCTCTTTTTTCACCTCTAGAGGATTGCAAAATGGCGTTATGTTCGCTATCAATTGGCAGAATCTGCGCCCCTGTCTTTTGCAAAGCATCCATCATAAATCGACCAGCACAAATAAGACTTTCCTTATTGGCAAGCGCAAGATATTTCGAATGCTGGATTGCTGCATAACTCGGCTTCAAGCCAACTGCACCGACGATTGCAGCAACTGTCATCTCAACTGGTTCTGCTGCTGCCTGAATCAAAGCCTTTTCACCAGCACAGATCTCAATATCAAGGCCTGAAAGGCCATCCTTCAAGGTTTGATAGAGATCTTCCCGGCCAATCACCACACGCGTGGGGTTAAACTCTTTCGCTTGTAAAATCAACCGTTCAACTGAGCTTTGCGCCGTTAAAAGCTCAACTTTAAACCGACCTTTTTCATGACGTCTAATAATATCAAGTGTGCTTTCCCCAACAGATCCTGTCGATCCTAAAAGAGAAATACCACGCTCTGAAAAGAGACCTTCATTATTATCCATCTGACATCCTATATGCTTACATAAACCAATAAAGCCATCATTGGAATTCCGAACAGGTAACTATCGACTCTGTCTAAAATTCCCCCATGCCCTGGTAACAAAGTACCGCTGTCTTTTACACCAGCTCGGCGTTTCATGTGTGATTCAAACAAATCACCGATTTGTCCCATCATTGAAACCAAAATCGCAACCGCCCAAAATGAGATCGGCATTGAATAAGAAGGTACATAGGCCTGAAAAAGATAACAAACCAAAAGAGCTGAAAGCAAACCACCTATTGATCCTGACCAGGTTTTATTGGGACTAATGGCAGGTGCAAGCTTAGGACCACCGATTGCTCTACCTGTAAAGAAAGCACCTGTGTCCGTTGCAATTAAAATCAAAACCAAGAGCATAAAATGTAACAATCCTTCCGGAGCGTGATTTCTAAGCCAAAGGCCTGAGGCAATTGGCACAAAAAGGTACACAAGGCCAAAACTCATCATGATCGGATTCGGCCTTTTCAAAAGCTTTACTCTTGCATAATAAAGAATCAGCATGGCCAAAGAAAAGACAATCCCCCAAGTCACTAGGCCCGTCATCATAAAAATCAACATGGAAAAGAGCGTTAAATAGAACTGAATCACCAAATGGCTTGGAGCTTCAGGATCTGTGAGCCTCAGCCACTCTTTTGCGCCGACAAAACCTAGCACAATAAGAAAACCCATAAAATAAGCATCGCCTAAATACAAAGCGAGCCCAACAATCGGAAGGATAACAAGCGCCACAAGAGAGCGCACTAAAACATTATTCTGCATAAAACTATTTACCATCTTCGCTATCATATCCTCCAAAACGCCGCTTGCGTTTTGCAAATTCTGTCAGTGCTTCCATGAAATGCTGCTTATCAAAATCAGGCCACAACACATCTGTAAAATAAAACTCCGCATAAGCAATTTGCCAAAGCAAAAAGTTACTCACGCGGATTTCACCACCCGGACGAATTAAAAGATCAGGATCTGGAAGCAATTTTGTATAAAGATGTGCTGATACCATCTCTTCTGTTATATCTACCGGGTCCAACGATCCTCTTTTCACTTGCTCTGATAAGTGCTGCGCTGCATGCCTAAGTTCATCGCGCGCACCATAATTCAAGGCAATGATCAGATGAAAATCATCATACTGAGCCGTATCTAATTCAGCCTTGACCATTAAATCTTTGATATCTTTATCCAAAGGCTCTGGATCGCCAATAAACCTAAGCCTGATTTTATTCTTGGCAAGATCCTTAATCTCATTTTTCAGATAGAATCGGAGCAAACCCATCAATCCAGATGTCTCCTCCGCTGAACGCGACCAATTTTCTGTTGAAAAGCCATAAACAGTCAGGTACTTAACCCCCGCTTCTTTGGCAACTTCCATCGTCCGCCTCAGAGCAGCAACACCTTGTCGATGGCCCTCAATCTTCGGTAACTTCTTAGATTCAGCCCAACGTCTGTTACCATCCATAACGATTGCAACATGATTTGGTATTTTTATTGGATTTCCGACTGAATCCTTATTGAGATCTTGCATTCAAATTCCAGTTATTTTTCTTAAAAAGGCTCTTTACAAGCAAGAACCCTTCTGTCTTCATTAAAAATGATCGCTTTAAACTTGCATGATCTCTTGTTCTTTTTGCTTCAATAAATCATCAATTTTTTTCATAAATTTATCTGTCACTTTTTGCACGAGATCACTGAGTTTTTTATGATCATCCTTTGACAAATCACTGTCTTTTTCAGCTTTTTTCAAAAGCTCCATAAAATCACGACGATCATTGCGAATCACAATACGGATTTGCTCAGCACATTTCCCAGCAATCTTCACGAGATCACGACGACGCTCTTCACTGAGTGATGGAATCGGTATCCGGACCAATTGCCCATCCGCCTGTGGGTTCAAACCAAGACCAGACTCACGAATTGCTTTTTCAACTGATTTAACAAGCCCATTATCCCACACTTGAACGGTCAGCATTCTGGCTTCAGGCGCACTAATACCGCCAACGCTTGTCAAAGGTGAACGCGCACCGTAAGCCTCAACATAAATATTATCAAGCAAATTCACAGAAGCACGCCCTGTTCTAAGGCCAGTGAACTCACGATGAAGCGCATCCATCGCCTTATTCATTTTCTGTTCTATTTCATTTTCACTCAAGATAGACATTTCATAACTCCTTACACAACAATCCTATTTTGAAAATTACATCCAAAATGAACCTTCATCTTAACAGAATTGAATCAAAACACCAGAAAGAATAATGATTATTTTTTCTCGCTATGAGCCTTCACATTTGCGTCCATGACAAGCTTATAGGCATTCTGCATCGCATTTCCTGCCTGAGCTGGAAGAGCCGCATATTGACCTAAAAACTTAGCTTTATCAATAACAGCATCTCCAACGCGGAGAGTCATCTTACCATCTATCACACTTAAAGCAACTTTCCTCATACTCATACCTGAAGGAACTGCGCTATCTTTCAAATTACACTCAAACTCAACTTCAATTGGTGCATTTAACATTTCTTGAAATTCTTTTGTAAGTGGTGATGGGGTTGAATCAATACCTGACATATTCAGTCTCCTTTTTATTGTTATTATTCTTTTATATACTCTTACATCTCAAAAGAAAAGCCCCTTTCTATTGAAAGAGGCTTTTCTGAATAAACAAGGATTTCTTATTTCTTTTTGTGAGGAGCAAGTGCTTGACGTCTTGCGCCTTTAGCCATATTTTTGACAACTTGATCAAGATGCGCTTCTGGCATAGCTTTATGCAGGTCATTCAAATCAACCTTAGCTTTGCTACTACCCAAATTTGCTTTTCCTTTCAGATTCAAATTTTTCGCCAATGTCTTTGGAATTTTTGCTGTTGCTTTTTGCTTAGCCAAATTCACAGCAATCTTACCTTTTTCTTCACGTCCAGGAATATCAAAACTTGTCTTATGAACAACAGCTTTCAGAGCATCAAATACGCCTGCGTGTGTTTCACCATCTACGCTTTTTGATTTTTTACCAAAAAGACTCATGATATATTCAATAAGATCCTTAATAAGTTCGATAATTTTTGGTGCTTCAGCGATAACATCACGCTCTGTTATTGGCTTACCATCAATTGCTTTATCAATTAAATCATTACCAGTTTGAACTTTGACTTTTCCGTCATCACCAACACTCAGCTGCGGGTTTAACCCTAAATCTTTAACTGTTTCTGCAAGACCATCCGGCAATTGTCCTGTTACCGCATCGACACCAGCATCAATTGCTGCATTTCCTAAACCCACGCCGACGTCTTTAAGATCTAATCCGCTCATCTATATTCTCCTTAATTTTTGTTTATAATAACCAGCTCTTCAAAAGTTTTTTTAAAAAGCCTCCCCTATTCTGAATCACAACCCATGAACGAAAAATGAATTATTTTTATAAATTATAAAAAAATATGTTATATTTTTATTTAAAGTGTGCTATAATTTCTATTAAGAATGAATTATATAGGTACAATCATCATTCTAACTAAATAAATTTAAAAGGAGAAATATAATGGCACCTATTTCAAATATTAATGTCGGCGCATTTGTTGCAAATATCGCAGCTCACCAAGATGCAGGACATACAGCCGGGTTAGACCCAAAATTTAATCAACCTAAATGGGAGTTGTTCAAAGACAAAGACTTCACCGACATTCTTGTCAATGCAGGTGGCCAAGCGCTCTTGAATGAAGTTTATAACGCAGCCCCTAAAACCCAAGATCTTATGTGCGTTCTATCATTTGCTGAGACATTCCATCTCGATGCAGGTGAAATTAGAGCCCTTGCAGATGAAATTAGACCCTTACCAAACGCAAGTAAAAACCCAGCTCACGTGATTAATTCACCTATCATTCAAGCGAAAATGGCAGGAATGAACCATGTGCAAACACAAGCTCAACAAGCCCGAGCAGATCTAAACCAATTTGTGAGCAGCATGTTGGGAGGCGCTGGCGTTCAAACACACCCAAGCATGAAGACCAACCCACATAAACAGCTTTTTACAAATGAAATCAGAAATGCCTTTAACAATGGCACACAAATTTCACAACATAACCCTATCCTCAACCTAACAGTGAAACAAGGGTTATCCGTGAGAGCTGCATTCGATCGATTTAATCAACTTCAAGATCAACTCAGAAATATGCCACGTGTGAATGATTTACAAGCACAGGCAACAGCTAACTTTGCTAAACTAAATGAGGTTGTTGGCGACCCAAGATTCCGTCCTGTTGTTGTCGGTGGCGGACATGCTGGCGCTGCAGTATTCGGCGTTGCAAAAGGCCCAGGCCCAAAAGTAGCACCAAAAATGCCACCAAGACCAGCAAAAGGAGCAGGTAAAGCTCCAGGTGCAGCACCTAAAGGCGCTCCAATGCCGAAAGCACCGGGCCCAGTCGTAGGCGCAGCTCCACCACCACCTCCTCCAATGCCAAAAGCGGCTGGCGCACCACCAAAAATGCCACCACCGCCTCCAGTAGATGAGCTAGAGCCACTAGCGGGCCCTTTCGAAGGTATGGATTTTGATAAAGAATTCGATCCTGTCGTCATGGAAGAATATGTGGTTGCTCATGATGAAGCTCCAGAAGTTCTCGCTCCGCCAGCAGAAAACATTCCTCCACCTCCAGGTGATGTTGTGCATCCACCAGAAGATGAGGCGCCTCAAGCAGAACCTGCAAGACCTGAGGTTTCTTCACTCTTGGCACAAATTCGAGCAGGTAAACAATTAAAGCCTGTTGAACCAAAAGCACCTGGCGCTGCTGCACCTAAAGCTGGTATGGCCGGGGCATTAAATCAGGCCTTAAACAACAGAAGAGATCTCATTGCACAAAGTGATGACGAGGACGACAGTAACGATGATAGTGATTGGAATTAATCAACCACTCGCTCTCAACTCTAAAAATACCCCTAAGGTCAAGCCTTAGGGGTATTTTTATTATGCTCTAAATCATGATTATGTATTACTGTAGAAAAATAGATTCTAACAGGAGAATAGACATGTCATCATTTATTGCTTTTGAAGAGAGTCGTACGAAAACTGAAGCGATCATTCAGTGTATTGACTCAGAAACGCGTAACGCTTTAACATTCAAAATCAATCTCATGACAGGCGAGAGCCTTGGCAAATACGAGCAGCAAAGCGCTGATGGCTATACGTCTTTTGATCTTTTTATCGATGAGAATTTTAGCCAAAAAAGAGCTGACATCCAGCAAGCAATCGATGACTATCTCTTGCAATCAATGCAAACTGAAACACTGACTGAACGCATGATTTTCGTTACCCCTCCATCTGAGGGAACCATATCAGATACAACTCACACAGAAGAACTGACATCTGAACTCTTGCAGGAACAAATGGCTGCAGAAGAACAAATCATGCAAGAAAACCTTGATGAAGCGCTTGCAATCCAACTCACCGTGGAAACAACAGATGACACAGAACACACCAAAAACCTCTGTGAATCCTTGAATCTTTCCTATGATACTTTCCTCTCTTTCAAAGAAAAGCATGCAACCAACTGGCAAGCTGATGCTCATCACTTCAACCAAACTGTTGTGCGCCCTATTAAAGACAGCGCTCTTGCCGCATTCAACATGTCAGCGCCGCTCAAAGAAAAATGGGATCAGTTTAATCAAGATCGCGCAAGCAAACTCAATGAGCTCAAAGAGCTCTTCATAAAACATCCTTACTATGCAAACAACCCACGTTATAAAACGGGGGTTGATAACTGCTTTGGCTCCTATCTCATTCAAAATATAGAAGTCGCTGAAACGGGCGGTGTTTCTCTTCAAGATACGCTTTTACGTCTTTATGTGCTCCTGACATTCATTGAAGAAGAGCAAAACACAGTTTTCAATGAAACGACATCTTTTGCTCATTCTGTTGCACAGATTGATGATCAAGCAACCACTTGCTTTCAGGGCGCTATCAGTCGAATTTTTACGGCCTATTGGTTTGCCTTAAGAGATTACTACAGAACGTTAGGATTTACTTTATAATCACTTGCTTTTGAGTGGCCTATTTAATATATTGCAATTGTATATTATGACCTCGTGACAAGAATAACAAAAAAGGAATTGAGATGTCGAACTTACCTATGCCACCATCTAGAGCAAGCGTCACTATTACCGGATACGGCCAAACATCAGGGTACCAATATATTCGACCAAAGGCAGTAGACCTCATCACAGCTGCACAATTTCTGAACATGATTGTCACAGCGCCAACGCTTGAAGAAGCAAAAGCAAGACTTTCTCAGCAGCCTCTCTCATGGGACTACTACACAAATTGGATGGATGGCCAAAAAGATCTTGCAAAAGAACTGTCAACCAACAAAAATGTCCGCAAAAAAATCAAAAAAGCACCTCTCAATATTACAGGCTACCTAAAAGGCGTAGAGCTTTCGCAACGTTTGATTCAATTAGACGTAGATCTTGCAAAATACCCTCTTTACTCAGCAAAGTGGAGAAAAACACATGAAACTTACTTAGACACCCTAACTCAGCTCAAAAAGGAAGATCCTGATTATACAAACCTCTTTCCAGAAAAGCCCTCAATTGAGGGTTACACCCTAACTCCCTTTATCGAAAGACTTGCAGAAACTGGGTATTTTTTAGCACTCACTTATATGGCCCTATTTTACTTAGAAAGAAGCACTGATGAACCCTTAACTGAAGATCAAAAAGATGAGCAATTTAATACTGGATTCACCTATCTTGATAGAGCCTGTATAAGAGGGGCAGATGAGGCAATTATCACAACAGGAGATATCTACCGAAGAATGCTTGGTGATGCTGCTGAAGATCCTAAAGGTGCTCAAGAATTCTATTTAAGGATGATAAAACATTATGATTTAGCAACAAGGCGAGGCAATCCAAATGCAAAAGCTCGGCTTGGCAACGCTCTTTTGAATCCGCACCAAATGCGAGACCCTGCAACCGGTATTTTGCATGGCACAGTTGCACAAGTAACGCCAGCCCTTAAGTTTTTGAATGAGGCCGCTGATGAAGATTCAACCTTTGCTTATTTTTATCTTGGCACATATTATCATAAAAAAAACAAACTCAATCGTGCTATTGAGTACTTTGAAAAAGCAGCGCAAAACGAACATATCAATTCAATGCGCGAGCTCGATACGCTATATGCCGATAAAGCAAAGCATTCAAAACCAGCGCTTGCAGCTCAACTCAAAACAAAAGCTGCTGAAAATATGTACATGATAGCGCATTTATATGAAACAGCTCATTGCCTCACAGGAGAGCCTGATTTTAAAGAAGCGCAAACTTGCTATCTCAAATCATTAAAAATTGAAGGCGGTGATAGACATGAGCCACAAATAAAATCCGCCCTAGCGCTGAGTAGGCTCGCAACAACACCAGTTCAAGGCCTACCTGCACCAAACGCACGTCTGGCTTTTACATATCTCAAAAAAGCAGCAGACTTGGGCGATATGGGCGCTATGATTCAAACTGCATGTCTTTTCGTACAGCCAGATCATCCAACTCTCAAAGAAGATTGGGCCCAAGGGCGCCTCTATCTGGATAAAATAAAAACAGCAAAACCATCATTAAGCGAAGCAGACTCAGTATTCATCAACAACACAGTTCAAAAATTAATAGCACAAACAGACAAACCACAAGCAGTCGATCCGGAAGGAATCAAAAGACGCCTTCTCTTAAATGAATTTATCCTCGATCTTGCGCAATTAAGTCAACAAAGTAATGTTGTTATGAGCGCATACAAAACAATCGGCTATATTTATGCATCTATGCTTTTTGATAAAATGAGAGCCATTGCTTATTACGAAAAAGCGCTCTTATTAGGAGACCTTCAGTCTTACCTTGATATTGGATTTATATGTCTAAGCAATAATGATCCAGAGACATTACCAGACATTGACTATGCAATGCGTACTTTTAAAACTGGCGTCAAAGATGGCCTAGATTTAACGACAGATGTTATTGACTCTATTGAAGCCAAACTCTTTATCTATGAACAGGATCCGGAATTGCAAGCTGCCTTTGATAAGGCAATTTACTACGACATTAAATTTTTAAAAGATTATAATTGGATGGAGCACACCTTCTTTTCTGGTGAATTTGCAAGCCCTGAAGATCAAAAGAAAATTCCTCATTATATCCATTGGCTTGAAGCAGAAACAGTGCTTGATAAAGATCACATAGAAGGTTTATTAACGGGTTTTAGAAAATGTTACGCAGCAGCATGTCAACAAACGACATAATTGTTGCATTTTTCTAGCCTATTCATTATATTGCAAATTCATTCATCAGTCTTAAAGATTGACTGCATCGATATTATAAAGACGGCCTCTATTTTTCTTGAAAGGAAATATTTTTATGTCTCACCTCTCACACATAAGTCAAAAAGAATTAGACCAAGAACTCAGAACACTTAGTGAATATCCAATCATGAAACCCAAAGGGACTGACATTCTACCTGTTGGTCGCTTTCTAAACATGTTTGTAGAAGCGGGTTCAGTTGATACCTTGGAAAAGAAAATGCCCAAAGATGACATTTCTTTTGACTATTATTTTAAATGGGCAGATGGCTTTAAAGCAATCACGCGTGAGCTTGACAAAAACAAAGCCCTCAATGAAAAGATAAAAAATGCTCCTCAAGAGGTTCTAACATATCTTAACTGCATTTCCCTTACGTTACGTCTCACAAAAAAGACTGAAGATATTGGAAAGTACGTTCCAGATACAATCAAATGGCATCAAGTCGCTGAGGAATACAAAGCTCTTTATAACGAGTTACTGTTAGTTGACCCTGAGTATGCCAAAATCTTTTTAAAAGATATTACAAAACCCATTTACGAAGAAACACCAGAAGCCGTTGCCCTTGCTGAATGGGGTCATTATCAAGCCCTAAATTATCTCGGCCTCTATCACCAACAACAAAGTATAGAGGCTTTATTAGACCCGCAAAAAGCTGAAGAGCATAACAGCGAGACAAATCGACTGCTCAACAAAGCCTCATCTCAAGGGTCGAACCAGGCAATGCAAATCATTGGATCTAGAGCTATTTATTCAAGCTCTTCTCATGTGACTCCATTGAACGCAATGGCATCCTTCAGAATCAATTATGAAATTTCAGCAAGACGGGGAAATGCAGTCGCGATGGTCGGCCTCGGATTTTCATTATTACGCAAACACGACGTTCTGGACCCAGACACAAATACGACAAAACAGACGCGAGAAAAAATTGAGCTGGCTCTCCAGCTACTCTATCGAGCAGCAAGAGAAGATGCCACCATGGCACATGTTCATTTAGCTGGACACTATTACACAAATGACCAGATTGATAAAGCTATCGAACACTACCAAGCAGCAGTTACGAATGAACATATTCCCTCTATGCTCTTTTTAGCGCGCATTTACATGAAACAATGCCAGGCAGGTTTAAATAAAATAGAACTGATGCTCCATTACTACAAAATGGCTATGACAGCCGGGAACATCGAAGCACGCTTTCATCTTGCCACGATATACTCGAACACGGTTCATTGGCTTGCAGAATACAGAAATAATGTCACGGCTTTTGCGCACGCTTTTACAACAGCAAATATGAAATTTGAAGATATCACCGATCCAGATCAACGCAAATTTGTCACCTCAGCAAAAATTCTCCTAGGTGACTTCTACAGAGATGGAACAACACAAGATGGACAAAAGGATACCGAAAAATCTATCGAATGGTACAAAGCTGGTGTTCATGATTTTGAAACACACCCAGAGGCGTTTGAAGCGCGTCCTGAAGAAATTAAAATCGCCTATTATCAATTAGGTGCTTTCTACTTAGACAGATGGAAAGAGCAAAATTCAGACAAAGACTTTGATATGGCCCTGGATTATTTCCAAAAATCTGCAAAACTTGGACATATCCATGCCATGCAAATTCAAACACAAGTCTACGAAGAGAGCCTTACTGAATTCACCGCTGAAAATGCACTCGAAAGAATCAGAATGCATGAAATTGCAGCAACCCAAGCATTCTTTGACAAAGAAATTGGTGTTGCGATCGTTGAGCGAAAAAAGATTGCAGCTCTTTATGGATCTCTAACTTTAAATCCAAAGCCTGATTATAAAAAAGCAATGCAAGTATATAGTACGCTCATTCAGTCTCATCAAGACGTTGAAGCTGCTTACTTTATTGCAAAAATGTATCAAGATGGTAAAACAGAATCTGGAAATCCTGATTTTACAGCGGCTGCGCGATACTACACACTCTGTATCAAATACGATCAAAGTAGCGACAAAAAATACACTCGATTAGCTTATTTAGAATTGGGGCAAATTGCAGCACAGGGATCACCTGAAAAGAAACCAAACTATAAAATGGCTGCTATGTATTATGATAAAGTCATTGCGTTAAAAGATCCAATCGGTCATGTCGAGAAAGGTCTTCTTAAGTTTAAAACACTAGATCCTGACTGTCCACCAGCCCCTCTTGAAGCCTTGGCTCATTTCAGGCAAGCAAAAAAGATAGGTTATATTTTCACGCCAGAAGATTTACATGAAATCACTGAAGAGCTCGAAAAATTTAAAGAGAGTCACAAAGATGCTTACTTCCAAGCAATCAATTATGATTTCCAATTGCTTCTTGATAATAATTTCATAGATAAGCTGCTCAATGAGATTACGACAACTGTACATGCTTTACGCGTCTATCCACCCTTTTTAATAGCAGATACGGTTATGGAACCAAACGATCGACTGCGTTTTATAGATCAATACCTCTCAAGACTCATCGAAATTGGAACTGCCTACAAATGCTTACCTCACACTGAAGAGACAATTAGCATCATGATTGAAATTGAGAAAGCGATCGCTTCTTGTGCAGGTGCTCTCAGCAAACCAGAAATCCAATATCCTGCGCATAAAAATTTGGTCAGACTGCATTTGCTTCACCCAAACCCAGATTATGTTGACGCAAAGCACTCTCTAGACTTTTTGATTGATCAGTACCTAGATCCTGAATCTGCTTACATCTTAGGCCAAATGGAAGAACAAGGTCATAATGCAACCGGCCAACCAGATTATCAAGCCGCTTTAAAAGCCTATGAACTTGGCGTACGTGAAGCAACACCGGCTCTTCCGACTGTTCAATGCTTTATTGCCATTGGTAATCTAGCCTACACCGGCAAAGGCATGCCTGAAAACAAGCCCAATCTGGAATATGCACTGAAACAATATCGTACTGTCGCCAATATGGGCTATTACCATGCCTATGTATTAATTGGACTATTACATTTAACACATACAGACCCAAGAGTGCCTGTCAATATTGATCTTGCTATGGCATGGCTCAGACAAGCAGATGATCATGTCGAATCCTCACCAGATACTTTAACGAGAGTTCACGAACATCTTGAAATATTGAAATCATTCGATCACCTTAAAGAAAGCTATTCGAAAGCAACTTCATATGATGTCAGATTCCTAGAGGACTATCTGTGGCTTTCAAACTTATTCTTTTCACCTGGCTGCAAACCATCTGATGACGAAAAAGGAATGATTCCTAAATATATTAAATGGATTCAAGAAGATGTGCACCTTGATGACACAGACAGAGAAAATCTCTTAAATGGATTTAAACAGTATTATAAAGATTACCTCCCAAAAGCTTAAAGGAGTATTTTCAAGAGCCCCTTAAACTGACAAAAAAACCAGGCATAATGCCTGGTTTTTTTACATTTTTGACCAGTTAAGCTGGCATCTTTTTTGCTGCTTGAGGACGTGGCGGCAGTGTTGGAGGCTTCTTGATTGGCAAAGGCTCTCTCTCAGCAACTGAAAAACCAGCCCTATTCTCTTTGTGTGATTTCTTACTATAGTCATTAAATTTTTGATACAATGCTGTCGCAACAGCCCACAAATCAAGTTTTATTTCGAATTTTTTAGGCCTAATAGATTCTTCAGCTTGCAGTGCCACCTCAATTGCTTTTGCACAATAAAGAAAAGTCACAAAGGTCACTTTTGATCTCATCTCTGGCGAGGCGATAAACTTAAGCAAAGCAGTATCCCAGACCTTACGGTATGCATAGGCATAAATTGCATTTTTTCTTAACACTTCTAGAGAGTCCGCTGTTTCAATCAAACTATTAAAGGATTCTCTCATATTTTCTGATGCAACATCAGGTTGAGCAGGCGCCGGTTGAAACAATCCAAAAAAGGCATAGAATTGGTCTTCAGTTAAAATATTTTGATCAATATAATCATCTATATTACGAACATGCAACCCAACGAGCTCAAAACGCCTTGTTTGCAAAGAAAAATTCTTTGATGCCTCAAAAAAAGCCAGAGCTTCTTTTAAATCAACCGCTTCATATCTCAACTGACGTGTTGCTATTTTTTTAAATTCGGCACTTGTGATACGTTCATTTTTATCTTCTTCTTTCATATTTGACAGAACAAACTCAAACAAGCGGAAATAAATACCTAAAACCGCCTTCTGTTCAGGATCGTTAACATGGTCTTCATGCCAAATAAGCGAAAGCTTACGATGAATTTGCTCATATGAACTTGCTTCCTCTAAAGTTTCAGCAAGATATGGGTAAATTGCGTCAAGAACAATCTTAAAGAATGATAATGGCTTATTACCAAGCAGTTTTGAATGAGTACGCATAGATTGATCAAACTTGTTCATAACATCTAAAGAAAATGCAGAAGACAATGCCTTTCTTGCATCTTGTTTTGTCATTTTTGCTGGAACAACTTCTTGAAGTGTGACTTCCTGTACTTTTTTTGCAACTGCGACACGTGTATGCTTCGGAACTGAAACAAGCTCAACTTTCTCAGCCAAATCTACTGATCCGATTGACGCCAAAAAAGGATTTACTTTAAACTCAATTTGAAGCTTAAGGAGATGATTATGAGGATCTTGAAGAAATTTCAAAATATCTGATAGCGCATCCTTAACAGCAGGACGAACAACAGGAATTTTTTTAATCTCAGCGAAGTGAAGAACACTTAAAACATTTCGCAAAAAGACATCTGGTCTTACGCGGCCGGCAAGAACTCCATCCTCAAAACCATCAGGAGACTTTGAGTAGGTTTCAAAACATTTATGCGGAAAAAATGGCTGAAATCCAGCAACATCTGGATAAGTAATTTGTGACATTATAGCTCTCCTCTTTAATTGTCGATTTTAAAAATATTTTTATTCTTATTACGCCCCAATTCAATTAGGGACACCAGTCTGAACAATCATTTAAAATCATCAGAGCCTAAATGTCAAGTCAATCTTAACTTTTTTTTAACATTTATTAAGAATGTGTGGCCAAGGGAACATAGAGAACATCTTCAATCTCTGTCACGCCTGCAAACAACATGATAAGCCTGTCTACCCCCATGGCAATCCCTGCTGATTCCGGCATGCCATAGCGTAAAGCTTCCAGAAATTCCTGATCAATTGGATAGCGCACGCCATAGAGCTTTTCTTTGAGATTCATATCTGCTTTAAATCGCGCCTCTTGCTCCCCTGAATCTGTTAATTCAGAAAAGGCGTTCGCAAGCTCAAGACCGCAAATATAAAGCTCAAAGCGTTCAGCATAGCGCGCATCCGATTTTTTACGTCTTGAGAGTGCAGCCATCGCGGCAGGATAATCACACAGAATTGTTGGCCTGCCTGAGCCAAGGTAAGGTTCAATTTTCTCAAGCAAAACCATAAAGAAAATATCTTCCCAGCTATGATCAGCGCTCACCCTCATCCCTTTTTCAATGGCTTGCTTTGCCAAAATTTCGCGATCAACGCTCACGCCATCGCCCAGACTCAAGGTCAAATCAATATCAGCATACCGCATGAATGAGTCCGCAACTGTTAAGATCTCAAGCCCCTGATCAAGGGCGCAAGACACATTCCCATAGGTCACTGTTTGAACGCCTAGTCCCTGCGCTATTTTTAAAAGCAGCTGATGGCAATCTTCCATCAGCACATGATAGTCAGCCCCTGCTCTGTACCACTCAAGCATGGTGAATTCAGGATGATGCTTTGAGCTTCGCTCTCCATTTCTGTAAGCATGGGCGAGTTGATAGATTTTTTCCATCCCTGACACCAAAAGCTTTTTCATCGCAAATTCAGGACTTGTATGCAGATAATAATCGATCTTTGAATCATCAATATGATTCGGCTCATAGGCTGTTTTGAAAGCCATGATATGAGGCTCCATCCCAGGACTAATCTGCAAGGCTGGCGTTTCAACCTCCCAAAAGCCTTGCTCATCAAAAAAAGACCGAATGGCCTTCATCACAAAAAGGCGCTTTTCAAGAAAAGGCCTTTTGCGCAGAAATGAATCTGGGTGCCAAACGGGTGTTTTTTGATGTGTCATGAGCTCTGTATCCATTCTTAAGAGCAAAAATTACCTATATGAGAGATTGTATCATTGCAAAAGTTGTTTAATTTTGCTAGAAATAAAACAATTCAATTTTTAACGGTAAAGGATCCATCATGAAAGTTCAAGCCAATACCTTGCGCACCGGAAATGTTCTCGAGCAGAATAATAAGCTTTGGGTTGTCACAAAATACCAAATCATTCAACCTGGAAAAGGCGGCGCCTTTATTCAAGTTGAAATGAAAGACATCAAAACAGGCATTAAAACCAATGAACGCTACCGCACAACTGAAAGTGTTGAACGTGTTCGCGTTGATGAAGAAGATTACCAATTCCTCTTCGCTGATGGCGATATGTTTACATTTATGAATGTGGCCTCCTTTGAGCAAATCAGCGTTCATCATGATGTGATTGGTGATGCAGCCTCTTTCCTTCAGGAAGGCATGGTTGTACAGTGCGGTGTTTATGAACATGACGTTCTTTATGTGAATCTGCCAGCAACAGTCACTGTTGAAGTTCTGGAAGCTGATCCCGTTGTCAAAGGACAAACGGCTTCTTCCTCATACAAAACAGCCATTGTTGATAATGGGATTAAAGTAATGGTGCCTCCTCATATTGGAGCAGGCATGCGCATTGTCGTTCGGACAGAAGATTCGTCCTACGTTGAGCGCGCTAAGGATTAGACAATACAATTTTTGCCATCTGATCATCCAGATGGCAGTATGATTTTAAACAAAGTGAGATTTGAAGAAAGGGTTTAACATGGCTTTACGCTCTGCCAATATTAACATTATGGTTCGCGCCGCTGAAAAAGCGGGTATGCTTTTGTTGCGCGATTTTAACGAGATTGAGAAATTACAAATCTCAAAAAAATCACCTGAAGCTTTTATGCAAAAGGCACGTGAGAAAGCAGCATCGATTCTTGCTGAAGAGCTGCAAAAAACCCGATCCGAATTCACGATTCTTTCGCTTCCCCAACCACACACCATTCTGAATGACCATGAAGAGCTGTTTATTTTCAATCCTCTTGAAGGGGCTGAGAATTTTCAATCTGGCATTCCTTTCTGGTGCATCACAATTGCCTATATCAAAAAAGGGAAAACAAAAGCTGGTATTATCTTTGATCCGGTCACAAATGAACTCTACTGGACTCAATTTGGCGTTGGTGCTTTTCTCAATAACACAAGACTCTACATGCCAAATCGCAAAGTACTCAAAGAAGCCCATTTGGTTATGAAAATGCCTCCCTTTCCTGAACTTCACCAAAACGCCTATTTCAAACAGCTTCAGTATTTAAGTCAAAAATGCGCAGGCTTCAGATCATTCGGTTGCCCATCGCTTGAGCTCAGCTATGTTGCTGCTGGTAAGTTTGATGGCTATATCGGGGCCTCAATTGATGTTTGTAGTTATCTTGTAGGTGAATTGATGGCAACTGAATCAGGCGGCCATACAAAAACTTTCTGGCCAAATCCTGAAACCAGTGAAACGGGCCTTCTTGCCTCATCTGAAGGCTTCATCAATGGTCTCCATAAAGTGATCTTAACCAGCTACGCCTCGCTCAAAAATGACTGAACAAAAAAAGACAATTGAAGACCTTCTTGCCATCACAGCGCAATTGCGTGATAAAGAAAAAGGCTGCCCTTGGGATTTAGAACAAAATTTTCAAACTATTGCTTGCTACACACTTGAAGAAGCTTATGAAGTTGTAGAAGCCATTGAAGATGAAGATTATGTCGGCCTTAAAGATGAGCTGGGGGATCTTTTATTTCAAGTGATGATCTATAGTCAGATGGGCAAAGAAAATGGCTATTTTGATTTTGATGATGTTGTGCATGCCATTTCATCCAAAATGCTCAGACGCCATCCTCATGTTTTCGGTGGACAGAACGATATTTCGATTGATGAAATTGAAGCCAATTGGAAACGCATCAAAGCTGAAGAAAAAGCAGCACGTGGCGAGATTGAAACATCGTGTCTTGATGGCATTTCAAAAAACCTACCGGCTTTAACACGCGCGCTCTTTATTCAGAAAAAAGCAGCTAGCACCGGTTTTGACTGGCCAGGCATTCCGCCTATTCTTGATAAGCTCGATGAAGAAATTGCTGAGTATAAAGAAGCCGCTCTTAAAAGAGATACCGCGCATATTGAAGATGAGATTGGTGATCTCTTTTTCACGATTGTCAATTTAGCACGTCATCACAACATTGATCCTGAAACAGCTTTACGGAAAGCGAATCGGAAATTTGAAGGCCGTTTCCGCCTTATTGAAAAAGAAGTCTCGCCACAAGATGATCTCGAAGCCCTTGAAGCCAAATGGCAAGAAGCGAAACGGAAATTGGCGTAATTGACGAGATTTAAAAATCGTCATTCAGAGCCACTCCCTTAAGGAGTGGCGTGGAATCTCTGTAATACCAAAACACAATACAATGCTTATTGATACATCCCAGAGACTCCACGGGCTCTCTTTGAGAGCCCTCTGAGTGACGAGTCAATCCAACAATAGTTTCATTCAAAGAATCCCAAATCAAGATATCCTTTTTCTCTTTCCTCAAACATATGTTAGACTTAGGCCTTGACGATAAAAGGACCTAAAAATGTTCACACTCATTCTAGAAAGCAAGCAACGTATCTTCGCCATGGTGCTGCGTTATTTCTACCTGATTCGCACCTCATGGCTTCGGATCATTGAAATTGCTTATTTCCCAGTGTTGCAGGTTTTACTTTGGGGTTTTATCAGCACCTATCTACGCGATCAAACAAATTTGCATTTCTCGATCATGGGCGCTCTCATCTCTGCTGTTCTACTTTTCGAAATTCTTGTGCGTGGTCAGGTAGGGCTCTCCCTATCCTTTCTAGAAGAAATATGGTCCAGAAATATAGGTAATCTGCTCATCACGCCGCTTAAAAACTGGGAGTGGGTTTCGTCCTTGATTCTCATCAGCCTTATGCGCACTTTCATCGCCTTTACGCCGGCTGCCCTTTTAGCTGCTTTGTTCTATCATTTCAATATTTTCACCCTTGGCTTGCCGCTGATGACTTTCTTTTTGAACATGTTCATTTTAGGCTGGACCATTGGTTTTCTGGTGAATACGCTTATTCTGCGTTTTGGACAAGGGGTTCAATCTTTAGCCTGGACATTGGTTTTCTTCATTGCGCCTTTAAGCGCTGTCTATTACCCTGTTTCTGTTCTGCCAGAATCGCTGCAAACTGTCTCATACCTTTTACCAACAACCTATGTGTTTGAAGGCATGAGACAGGTCATTACAGATGGCACTTTCAATACGGACTATTTCATCAAAGCCATTCTGCTCAACCTGATTTACTTTGGATTGAGCATCATTCTATTTTTCCGTGTTATCAAACAAGCCAAAGAAAGAGGGATGTTGTTGCAAATGGGAGAGTGAGTTAAAATGGAAGTTGGCCCTCATTTTCTCTTTCCTCATTTTGACGCACAGTAAGAGTTGGGATGATTCGATTCAACCTTTCTATCTGATGATACACATAATTCACTTTTTCTTCTGATTGACTGGTCACAAAAAGATCTTTGAGATTTCTCATTAAGGCAAGCAGCTCCTCATCTGGCACATCATCCATAAAGTCAGAAAGGCAAAAATCTTCTAACCCTAAAGTTTTCAATGAAGATCCTGCTCTCAATAGCCTTTTGAGATCATCCACTGTCAAACCTGTATGACCAACAAACAATTCTTCGGTTTTTGCAAAGAGAGTCGAAGCTTTTTCATTTGATATTTGAGAAAGAATTTTTGCAAAAGCTGTACAGCCTTCAAGGTCCAAAAGTTGAGGCGATTGAACTGAATTTAATAATCTCCAAAGCGAAACTGCTGGCATCGCTGTGTGTGATAGATCCAAATCTCTTATTTGACCAAAAATCCGTCTCAATTCTGCATCAGAGAATTTAGCGATTGCTGACGATACCGACTCACAACGACGAGCTTTAAATATCATAAGCTCTGAGACTGCCTTCAACAAACGCCGAAGAGCGCGCGGTAAAATGTTGCTATCTGTCAGTATAAGATCTTCAAGCTCAGCGCCAAAGCGATTCAATTCTTCATCTGTGAGCTTATCAATTGCACCTGAAAGAGTAATACATCCTTTCGCATCTAAAGATATTAAAGACGATACGGCCTTCAATACTCTTTTCAAAGCGCTCACCGTAATGGGTTGGCCATAAAGACTCACGCTCGCCAGATGCGCAAAGGCTTTTGAGAGCTCTTCATCTCGTAAATTATCAATAACCGATGATATATTTTCAAAGCTTACAGCCTGCAAGGCCGTCAATGATCTGGTCTCTTTCAGAAATCTATAATTGACGACGTCTTCTGCAGGCTTACCAAACATTTGATTGGCCGGCAATTCCATTTGAGATTCAATTAACAGGCGGAATCGCTCATCAGAAAGACTCTTTAAAGCATTACCCAGATGAGGTTGATGAATGACATCACTGTAGCGTATATAAGGATTTACTCTCAAAATTCTTGCCAATGATTGTGCAGAGAAGTCTTTATTAAAAGGAGGGAAATTCCTCCATCGACCCAGAGTTTGCTCGAGTTCAGCATCCGATAATGACTCAATAATTTCCTCAACCTTCTCGAAATGCTCATTGATAAACATCTTAAGAGAAGCACAGGCCTTTATCAAACGAACCATCTGAGGCACTGATAAATCAAGCGGATAGATATTGAGTGATGACAGATGTCCAAAACACAGAAGCAACTGCTCATCTGTTGATTCTTCAATTAATTGAGAGAGCATGGTCGATTCATCTGAATCTGTACAATCCAAGCTATTCAATGATCTTGAAAAGGGCATAAACCTTGCAAAAGCCTGATGACTAAGGGCACTTTCTCTGAAACTCAAACTCAATAGCGCTGAAAAGAAACTATCTAACTCTCTTTCTGAAAGACTCATAACTAGCCCTGAAAAAGCGTTACACTTATTTAAAATCAGCTCTCTCAGGGAAGATGATGCTCTCAAAATACGAGCTAAAGGTTCGTGATCCTCTTCTGCATAATCCAACTCAAGAAAACGAACAGACCCAAAAATCCGCCTCAAATCATCCTCGCTCAAATCATCAATCAATTCTGCAAAAGAGAAATCATTTGAAACAGATTTTATGGAGAGTTCTTTCAAGTGACTTATCACCTTAAAAATCCGGTGCATCTGACCATGAAATAAGCCTGATCCTGCAAATCTCATTTCTTTAACAGATCTAAAAAGTCTGTGAATATCTTGATCTGACAAAGAATCAAACACCCCAAAAAACACAAAACGATCAGCTGGGTTATCATAAAAATCTTCCACCCGAATAGTTGTTAAAGAAGATAAAACACTCATCACTCTTTTTAATTGAACTGCATCAATATGGCTGTCGCTCAACTGAAAGTATTTAACAGCCGAAAAAGTCTTTAAAAGTTCCTCATCCGTTAAAGAAGCGAGCAAAGCTGAAACATGAGCATATGAGAATATATTACATGACTCAAAAGAGGAGCCTAATCGTAGCATTCTTGCAAACAAGTCTAATTCTTTCTCTCTATTACCCTCAGACTCTGTAAATAAAGAAAAATGCTTCACCGATGATAAAACCCGGCTCAAGTCCTGATCTGACATACGGCTAAGTACATCTACAGATCGTTCATCGTTCGATAGAGTTAAACTTTCTAAAGATTGAGGTGTCTTCAAAAAAATTTCCAGAGATTCAGGCCCTAACACACTATTAAAACTAAGATCTAACTCCTTAATTCCCCCAAGAAGCCCGGGGCGATCTTCTTCTCTTAAATTCTGGAATAAATCCATCTTTCTTGATGGCGGAGGAGAAAAAAGATCAAGAACTGATGTAATGCGCAAACGACTCAGAGGAACATCTGTGAGCTGATTACGCTCCGCCATAAGCGCCATGAAATGGGGTAGCCTTACATGATTTTGATCTAGCAAAAAAGCATTAAAATATTGAAGCAGAACTGATCTTTTCAAAAGATCAAGGCTATATTTATAGGCAAGAAAAAAACTAGCATTCTTTGCAAAAAACTCACAAAACCCTTTATCCGTGCTTATTTTTTTACTAACCTGACGCAAACAAATAATAACATCGACAGTACACATTGAAAGCGAAGCACCTATACGATTGAGAAGTCGTCCTTCATTTGAAATAGCAGCAGTGCACAAAAAGTCAACAAAAGGAGCTACAGGCTCGTAAGGCTTGTCAATTGGGCTCTCATACTTTGTAAGTGATAGATCAAGATGGTGTGTCATTTTTTATTCCTTATTTAATATGTAATCAAAAATACACCACCTCAAACATCTAAGTCAATTTCAAATGATGCATTCTCTTGGATGAATTCATAGCGTTTTTGTGGATTTTTACCCATTAAATTCTCAACAAATTCTGACAAAGTAATCGTTTTTTCTTCTTCACTCAGGTGAATATTTTCATTATCACCCGATGCTTTTGCTTCAAGAACCACTTTCAAGAGAACACGATTTGCTGGATCCATCGTTGTTTCTTTGAGCTGCTTTGGCTGCATCTCACCCAGACCTTTAAATCGGCTAATATCAACCTTTTTAATGCCGGCAAATTCTGTTGCCAATAAATGATTTTTTTCATTATCATCATGAGCATAAAAACTTTTTTTATTGTGACTCAAGCGGTAAAGCGGGGGCTGAGCTAAAAACAAATGGCCAGCCTCAATTAATTTTGGCATTTGCTGATAGAAAAAGGTCATCAAAAGCGAGGCAATATGAGCGCCATCGACGTCAGCATCTGTCATGATGATAATTTTTTCGTATCTTAATTTTGACAGATCAAAATCCTTGCCGATGCCGCACCCTAACGCTAAGACCAAATCACTCAGCTCTTGATTGGCTCGCATTTTATCTTGCGTTGCATTGGCAACGTTTAAAATCTTACCGCGCAATGGCAAAATGGCCTGAATCTCTCTATTACGACCTTGTTTTGCTGATCCCCCAGCAGAATCACCCTCAACCAAAAACAACTCTGTGCCTTTTGGCTCATTCCGAGAACAATCCGATAATTTACCTGGCAAACGCAAACGACGCGTTGCAGTTTTGCGTGTTTGCTCTTTATCTTGCTTGCGCTTACGTCTTTCCTCGGCCCGATCAAAAATGGTATTAAACAGAGTCTCTGCATAGCCTGGATCAAGGGAAAGCCAATGGTCAAACCGATCCTTCAAAGCTTGCTCAACCAATCGCGCCGCTTCAGGGTTCGTCAATTTTTCCTTCGTTTGGCCCTGAAATTGAGGGGATGGAATATAAATCGACAATAAAATAAATGAGGCTTCCAAAACATCATCAGGCGTAATTTGCGATGCTTTTTTCTGGCCGATCAATTCTCCGTATGATCTGATACTGCGTGTTAAAGCCATCCTCAGACCATTTTCGTGCGTACCACCTTGAGGCGTTGGAATCGTGTTACAATAAGTGGACAGATAACTGTTCACTTCTTCCTCTGGCCAAGCAACCGCCCATTCAAGCTTGCCTTGTTGATCAGAAAAATCAACAGTACCTGCAAAAATTTTAAGACCAGGCGTTAGACAATTTTCTTTT